>DATKZX010000004.1 GCA_035527755.1 Methanomassiliicoccales archaeon
GGCGTTCCCGTTCTGGTCCCTTATCGTCCCGGCGACGGTACCTTCGTCCTTGAGGGTGCTGAACGACCACTCCTGGTCGATCGAGTTACCTGCCAGGTCCTTGCCGCTCACCACGACCGTGTACGTCGTGTTGAACGTCAGCGCCGCCGAGGGCGTTATTGTTGCTACCTCACCGCTCCATGATAAGGTGCCAGGGATGCCGTTGACGGTGATGAGCACCGAGGTGATGTTCATCGTCTCGGAGAAGGTGACGCTCATCGTGACGTTCAGGGCCAACGCGCTTCCGGTCGGCGTGAAGGTGATGGTCGGAGCGACCGTGTCGACCATGAATGAGACCGTGGTCTCGTTGGAGTTACCGGCCAGATCGTAGGCCTGAACCATGACGGTGTGGTTACCGTTCTCGAGGCCATTGAACACCTGGCTCGTTCCGCTCACGGTGGTCCAAGCGGCATTGTCGATGCTGACATTGTAGTAGGCGATGCCCACGTTGTCACTGGCGGCCCATTGCACCGTCACGTTGCCGGTGTTGTTATACGAGCCGTTAGCAGGCGAGGTTATGGTCAGCGTCGGAGCGGTAGTGTCGACGACGAAGGCCACCGTGGTCTCGTTGAAGTTACCGGCCAAATCGTAGGCCTGAACGAGGACGGTGTGATCGCCGTCATCGAGACCGATGAACTCATAGCTCGTTCCGCTCACGGTGGTCCAAGCGGCATTGTCGATGCTGACATTGTAGTAGGCGATGCCCACGTTGTCACTGGCGGCCCATTGCACCGTCACGTTGCCGGTGTTGTTGTATGCACCATCGGCGGGTGAGACGATATCAAGGGCCGGAGCAGTGGTATCGTACACGACCGTCACGTTCATTATGGAACATCGACCGGTCGAATCGGTGGCCGTCAGGATGATATCGTTCACACCGAGGGCGAGATCGAAGGTGGCGGTCCAGGAATAAGTGCCGTCACATATCCCAGACCCACC
Organism: Methanomassiliicoccales archaeon; assembly: GCA_035527755.1. NCBI lineage: Archaea > Methanobacteriati > Thermoplasmatota > Thermoplasmata > Methanomassiliicoccales > Methanomassiliicoccales archaeon. The sequence goes on from DATKZX010000004.1 coordinate 979, forward strand.
CGTTCGCTCATTAGACCAGGTGATGACGTTCCCCCCGAAGCCGCCATAGGCGGTTCCGGAGATGGTGATGCTGGCCGCATTGGTATAGAACGGCGAGGATACCGGGCAGGTCATTTCTAGCGTCAGCAACGATGCGACCGGGAAGAGGTCCGAATTGCTCCCGCCATCGATCGCGTATGGCGTATCGACGATGCCGTCGCCATCGGCGTCCGGCGCGGTCCAGTCGCTCCAATGGTTGCCGTACGATGACGAGTTCCAATAGTTCGTGCATTCATCGTATGCCTGCACCTGCGATGAGTTGTACATTGAAGAAGCGCCATTGTTGTTCGTCAGCACATTATAGAAAATATGGTTGAAATTGCTCGATCCATACAGGTAGATGCCGTAGTCGGTGCAGGCGTTGCAGGTGTTGTTGGATATGATGTTGTTGCTCGATCCTTCCAGGACGATGCCATAGGAATTTTCGCTGCAGGTGTTGTTGGATATGAGGTTGTTGCTCGATCCGTCCGGGAAGATGCCTACGTGATCGTTGTTGCAATCGTTGTTAAAGATGGTGTTGTAGTTGCTCTGCATGAAGAGATAGATGCCGAAGCGACCATCATCGCTACAATCGTTGTTGGATATCGTGTTGTTGCTCGATCGGTACAGGTTGATGCCGCAGTCTGAATTTTCGGTGCAGTCGTTGTTAATTATAGTGTTGTTGCTCGATTTGTACAGGTAGAATCCGTAATAGTTACCATTGCAGTCGTTGTTAGATATGGTGTTGTTGCTCGATTGGTCCAGGCAGATGCCGTATGATCCACTGTTGTCGCAGTTGTTGTTGGATACGGTGTTGCTCGATCCGCACAGGTAGATGCTTACCTGATTATCGACGCAGGTGTTGGAGGATACGGTGTTGTTGCTCGATTCGTACAGGTAGATGCCGTAGATATTGTTGCTGCAGCCGTTGTTCGCGATGGTGTTATCGCCACCATTCTGGACGAAGATGCCATATTTGTTGTTGTTGCAGTCGTTGTTCGCGACCACGTTGTTCGAGGACGTCAGGTTTATCCCGGCCTCGGTGTTGTCGTGGCATTTGTTGTTCGAGATAGCGTTGCCGCTACCATCCAGGACGGAGATGCCGTTGGTGTTATCGTAGCAGTCATTGTCAGATATGATATTGCGGTCCCCTATCAGGAAAATACCGAAGAAATTGTTGCTGCAGGTGTTGTTGGACACGTTATTATCGTTGCTGCCGTTCGATAATGAGATGCCGCGGCCGCCACTATCGCTGCAGGTGTTGTTGGAAACGGTATTGTTGCAACCGCTCGATATTCTGATGTTGCTACAGGTGTTGTTCGATATCGTGTTGAAGTCGCACAACCCCTCCAGATCGATGCCATTACCGGTGCAGTTGTTGTTCACTAAGGTGTTATTGCTCGAAGAGGACAAGAAAATGCCATAGCTGCCACCGGTGCAGGTGTTGCTCACCAATGTATTGTTGCTCGATGAATCCAACCGGATACCGCTATCGCCATTGCCAGTGTCGGTGTTGTTGGATATGGTGTTGCTGTCCGATTGGTATAGGAAGATGCCGTTGGAGCTGCAGTCGTCGCAGGCATTGTTAGATATGACGTTGCTGCTCGACACGTACAGGTAGATGCCTATTTCATTTTCGCTGCAGGTGTTGTTCTTTAAACGGTTAGATTCACAGTGTTCGATCAGGTAGATGCCGTACGCGGTGTTGTCGTTGAGATCGTTGTACTCGATAACGTTGTTGTTAGAGCTGAAAGCCAGATGGATGCCGTTGGAGTTGTTGCCGCAGGTGTTGTTCGATATCGTGTTGAAGTTGCTGGAGGATGCCAGACAGATGCCGTGGTAGGGCGTGTCGTTGCAGACGTTATTATCTAACACGTTGTTGCTTGATGTATCCAACCGGATACCGTTTTCGCCATTGCCAGTGCAGGTGTTGTTGGCAATATCATTGTTCGAGCTTGATTGTATCAGGTTGATGCCGCTCACTAGGTTGTCATCGCAGTAATTGGAGGAGACCATTATGTTTGTAGAGGACCGAAGTAAGATCCCGTTGATGTTATTATTGCAGTCGTTGCTGGTGACCGCACTGCCGATGGATTGGCGGAGGAATATTCCCCCAGAATAGGTGAAAGTAGAATGATTGCTAAAGGTGCACGTGTTGTTCGTCAGCTGGTTATTATTGCTCAACAGAACATAAATGCCACCTTCGGTGTTATTGATACAGTCGTTGTTGGTTATGACGGTGCCATCCGAATACCATATGTAAATGCCCCTATAGACGTTATCACTGCAGACGTTGCTCGATATGGTATTGCCCCATGATTGTTCTAAATAGATACCTTCGTTAAGATTTCCATTACAATTGTTTCCCGAAATGGTGTTAACCGACGAGCGGGTTAAATAAATCCCATTGATATTGTCATTGCAGACGTTGTTCATTATCAAGTTGCCGTTGCAAGATGATATGATAATACCAACAGCGTTGCCGTTACAGGTGTTGTTGATCAGTTTAACGTTTTCACATGCGCCGAGATAGATTCCAGCTTTGCCCCCACCGGTCGCCCCGTAAAGGTGGCAGTCGCGGATGGTCAGGTAAGCGTTCGTGTTGTGAATGTAGATGGCATAGCTACCATTGCCGTTGATCTCGTAGCCTTGGATGAGATAGGGATTGTCCACCGTACCATTGCCAGGAAATCCCGCTGACGCCAGCGCGCCATTACCATCAATGGATATGGGATCGTGCACCTCAAAGGCGGCGGCCGTTCCCACCATTCCGGAAGAAAGGAATATTGCGGTGATCAACAACGCTATTAAAAGCCCAACCGATCTAGCTAACACTTTACTCAAGAGAATGCTCCCCCAATCGAGATGAAAGGGGGGAACAGTGACCAATGTCCTAATGCTTTCCTTTGTTCTTTCCAAACTGAGAATTCTATGGATCATTAGATCGGTCGGCTTGGAGACGGCTTTCAACGAACCTACGTCCATCGCCCCATTGCTCACTAAAGCTCTTCTATGACAATTCTTTAATAGTAATTTAGCCAACGGTGGAACGCATGCGATTGAAGTTGCCATATGGGGAGAAGGGGACCATCGAGGCAGAGGTGCCAGATGTCAATCTGGCCAGGATAGCCGGGCCCAATGAGGTCTGTGGGTCTGCCAAGAAGATCGACCATGCGCTTTCCCACCCCTGCGGCGAGCGCTCCCTGGAATCGTTCCTTGAAGGGGGAGAGGACGTCGTCTTCATCGTCAACGACGGTACTCGCCCCACGCCCACCGCCAAGGTCCTGGACGCCCTGGCCGATCACATGAACCTGCACCAGGCACGTTACCTCATCGCCACCGGCGCCCACCGCGGCCCAACGGAGGAGGAGCTGCGATTCATATTCGGAGATCGTTTGGAGATCTTGCGCGATCGCATCTTGGTCCATGACGCCCATCTTTCTCCGACCGTACATCTGGGCATCTCCAAGAACGGCACGGACATGGACGTGAACCAGGTAGCGGTGGATGCTGACCGCCTCATCATAATCACCAGTGTGGAACCTCATTACTTCGCCGGTTACACCGGAGGAAGAAAATCGTTCCTGCCGGGCGTGGCCTCGTTCAAGACCATTGAACAGAACCATAAGTTGGCCATGAGACCGGAGGCAAAAGCGCTCGTCCTGGAGGGAAATCCAGTGCACGAGGACATGATGGACGCCTTATCGGTGGTAAAGAAGGACATCTTCTCTATCCAGGTAGTGCTGGACCGTCATCAGGAGATCTACCGGGCGGCGGCCGGTGAACTGCATGATGCGTTCCACCAGGCCATCGTCTGGGCCGATCAAGTGTTCTCGATCGATATTCCGAAAAGATACGACGCGGTGATCACCGTAGCGCCGTATCCAATGGACGTGGACCTGTACCAATCACAGAAGGCCATCGACAATGCCAAGTGGGCCTTGAAGGAGAGCGGAACGCTCATCCTGGTCTCCAAGTGCCGAGAAGGTGTGGGAGACGATACTTTCGTGAAACAGCTCAGCCGTTCCCCGGACCCTCGGACCATCCTGCAAGCTCTGACCGAGGAGTACAGATTGGGATATCATAAGGCGGCCAAGATGGCCGAGATCATGTGCCAGGCGGAGGTGTGGGCGGTCACCGATCTGCCGACCGGAGTGCTGGAGAGAATGAACGTCACTCCCTTTCCCAGTCTGCAGGAGGCGGTGGACCGATTGCTTTCAAATAAGCCTGACGCAGAGATACTGGTCCTGTTGGACGGCAGCGTGACCGTACCGAAGGTGCGTGAACATGAGTGATACCATCGATGCCAAGAACCTGCAGAAGGTGAAGAAGGAACTGATGACCTGTACCTATTGCGGGTTCTGCAAGAGCGTATGTCCGACGTTCAAGATTATAGGCTGGGATGCCAGCGTGGCTCGGGGAAGGATGGTGTTGGCCTATGGGCTGCTGCAGAAGGAGGTGCCGGCCGACCCTTCAGTATTGGAATACCTTTACCAGTGCACCACCTGCAAGGATTGTGAGCGCCGCTGTCCCTCCAACATTTCCGTGGTGAACGTGGTGGAGAGCGCCCGCCGTGACCTGGTGGCCGCCGGACACATGCTGCCCCGCCATCGCGCCATCGTCGAGAAGGTGGTGAGGACCGGCAACCCGTATGGAGAGACGGATAGCGTGCCGGAGACCTTGGGACGCCATCCAAGGAAAGCCAAGATAGGCTATTTTGTCGGCTGCACTGCCACCTACCGGGACAGGGAGCTGGCCGAAGCCACCATATCCATACTGGACAAGCTGGATGAGGACTATACCCTGCTGGACGAGGTCTGCTGCGGTAGCGTACTGCAGCGCATCGGAGTTCCCGAGGAAGAGGTGGAAAGACTATGGGAAAGGAATCTGGAGAAGATCCGTTCTCTGGGGGTAGAGAAGGTCATCTACTCCTGCGCTGGCTGCTACCGCATGTTCAAGGAGGAATATCCTAAGCGCTTCGATCTTGGGTTCGAGGTGCAGCATATCACCGAATATCTGGCGGAGAAAGAATTGAAACTTCGTCCGATGAAAGGGGTGATCACCTATCACGACCCATGCCATCTGGGTCGGCACTGCGGTGTCTACGACGCTCCCCGAAAGATACTGTCCAGCATACCGGAGGCGGAGTTCAAGGAGATGGGTCGGAACCGGGAGACGGCGGTCTGCTGCGGTGGAGGGGGTGGCGTTCGTTCCGCTTACCCTGAACTATCAAAGGCCATCGCCGGCCACCGCGTGGACGATGCCTCGTTCGCCGACCTGCTGGTGACCACCTGCCCGTTCTGTGTGAACAACCTCAAGGCCGGAGCGGAAGGTCGCCCCGCACCTGAGATCGTGGACCTGGTCCAGCTGGTGGACCGACTCTTGTGAGAGGTGGACATGGCCAGAGTTCGTACCTATGGCGGCATCACCGAGGCCCTGGCGGAATGGCGGCGCCTGGGGGTTCCAGAAGGTACCTTTGGCCGTAGTGACCTGACGAGCAAGCGGTTCATCTTCTTGGACGACATCGTCCGGAATGACGCCTTGACGCTGGTGCAGGAAGTGAAGGTTCGGGGAGGGCAGGGATGCCTGTGCAAAGGGGAGAGGGCGCTCATAGCCATCACCCCAGTGGTACTGGAAGCGATGCTTATGGGGGGAGCGACCCCGGAGAAGGTTCAGGAGATGACCTTGGCCTGGAAGCGTCGTGATCAGGAGGAGGCGCCGGTCTTCGAATGGTCCGGTGGGTCAATGGACCTCTCCCGACCAAGAATAATGGGCATTTTGAACGTGACACCTGACTCTTTTTCCGATGGGGGGAAACATTTTGATGTCGAAGCGGCAGTGGCGCGAGCGGAGCAGATGAGGTCCGAGGGAGCCGACCTGATCGATGTCGGCGGAGAGTCCACCAGGCCCGGTGCGTCGGTCGTTCCGGCCGATGAGGAATGGGCGCGCATATCCAAGGTCATCGCCAGGGTGAGCGAGGAGGTCGGCCTCCCTGTATCGGTGGATACCAGGAGACCGGAGGTAGCCCGGAAGGCCTTGCGCGCCGGGGCTTCCTTGGTCAATGACGTATCAGGGCTAGGCGAGGAGATGACGACAGTCGTACGGGATGCTGGTGCCGGAGCCTTCATCATGCACATGAGGGGAGAACCGGCCAACATGCAGTCTGACACTCAATACGTGGATGTGGTAGGGGACACCTATGCTTTCCTCGAGAAGCGTGTGGAGCAAGCTGTCCGCAAAGGGGTTCGATGGGAAAGCCTGGCGGTCGATCCCGGGCTGGGTTTCGGCAAGGACCTTAAGGGCAACCTGCAAATAATGCGACGACTGGACGAATATCGCTCCCTAGGGAGACCTGTCCTGTTGGGTGCGTCGCGCAAATCCTTCGTGGCCCGGGTCCTGGATGGGGAATCTACCGATCGTTTGGAAGGTAGCCTGGCCTCGGCAGCGGTGGCATGCTGGCAAGGCGTTCGATTGTTCAGGGTGCATGACGTCAAGGAGACGGTTAGGACCGTTAAGATGGTCCATTCGATAATGGAAGGTCGTTAACCGAAGCTCACTAAGAGCGTTATGGCGATCAGCACCACCGCGACGATGGCGAACATGAACATGTTCCTATTGCGCTCCTTTTGTTGCTCGCCTTTCATTATGGCTTTACATTCTTCGGAGCAGTATTCCTGACCCTCGTCCACTGGTTCATCGCAATTCAGACAGTGGGAATGCTCTGGTAGAAGGGACAACTCGATCTCCTCGTACTTGGAAAGGAAAGGGGGGAGATAAGGGTTTAGGCTGAACGAGGTCGCAGAAAGAGCATAGCGATGCTCGATGCCATTACGACCTTCAGAGCGTCGACCAGCAAAAAGGGCAGTACGCCTAGGGCGAGAGCCTCCCAAAAGTTAAGGCCGAGCAGTAGGGCCAGCTGCCCTGCTCCCAGAGCATAGATGACCACCATGCCCAAGGTCATGACCGCTAGGACCTGTCCACCGCTCCAATGCTGCCTCCTCTCCACTAGTTCACCCATTATGCCGGCGGCCAATACAAAACCGAGCAGGTATCCCCCGGTGACCCCTAACAGGGCGGCCGTCCCCATCATCCCGGTGAACCAGCCGAAGGACGCACCCATGCCCAGGTACATCACCTGGCTCAAGGTTCCGAAACGTCCCAGGACCGCGGCCCCAAGCAACACCATCAGGATCTGGCCAGTAAGCGGCACCGGTGTGAAAGGGAGAACGAAACGCACCTGAGCGGCCAAGGCCGTCAGCAAAGCGAAGAGCAGGGCCGCGCTCAGCTTGGTGATCAAGCTGGACTCCTCCCTCCAGCGGTATAGCGGAGCAGAGGCCGATAGGCGGAATCTCATGACCGTTTCGTTAATATGCATCGGGGAAAGGGAATGACCGTGGCGTTCATAAAGATTTGCTGCGTCATACCTGGTCCAGTTGGTGATTGTGGAGGACAATTAGGCGATAATCTGTGTTATTCGCATAGAAATTACGAAAAATAGATAATGTCAACATAGTACAGCGGAGCTTTCATGTGAAGGTCGACGGAAAGTTGGATGGCAAGGTTTAATTGCCATCAGGGGGTTTTTGGGGAACATGTGGAAGGTGTTCGGCGAAGAAGGTGTCATGGTCCAATTCGGGTCCATATGGGCAGAAAGGATGAGGGAACTGTCCAAGAGACGCAAGGACCGACCGCGCTTCCTAGAATTACTGGAACAGGCCGAATTCAGCCATTACCTGGACATTCACCAGAAGTTGCATGTCTTCAAGATGAAACTGCCCGAGACCTGTAACGCCGATGATGTGCAATTCCTTAAATCATTCATACAGAGGATCATCAAGAGCGTGGAATATCCCATGGTCGAACTAGATGACGAGGAGCAGATGGCGGCCCTGATCATCACTGCCGTGGAACCGGAGGACGAGCACCGGCAACGCATGTCTGAATGGTATAAAATGAAAAAGGCAGAGGATAAGAAGATGAAAAAGGATTGATGGGTTAGACGGCGTAGGCCGCCCCCACCATGATCTCCAGTTTTTCCAGCTTAATTCCGGGGTCCTCGGAGTTCTGGACCCGGACCCAGTCCCTCAGTTTTTCCAAGGCCTTGCCACTATCCATGATGTCCATGGCCCGGGCGACGCCCTCGTTCAGACTGGAAACGTTGCCATTGAGGTATAGTATCGGAGCCGTGTTCAGGGCCACGATGTCCCGACGGGCTCCCTTCTCCTCTCCGGACAACACCCTGATGAATCGAATGGCTTCCTCTTCCCTGTCCAAACTGCTGAGGATGACCTTCTCCTCCCCCGTGGACAGCCCCATCTTCTGCGGGGTGATCTCGTAGTTGGTGATCTCCCCATCCTGGTGGAACTCGGCCATGATGGTTCGGCCCAAAGTTGATAGCTCGTCCATTCCCCGTTGGCCGCTGCCGTCCAGACCGTGGGCCACTATGCCCTTCTTGTACCCCATCTCTCGCATGGTCTTAGCCAATGGCCGCACCAGGTCAACGGAGTACACTCCGCGCACCCCGATCTCAGGTGAGGCGGGGTTGGCCAGAGAACCGGCCACGTTGAGGATGGTGCCGAAACGTATCTGCGATAGAATGCGGTAAAGCGCCTGGGGATGCACCTTGGCGCTCATGCCGTTGAAGAGCCCGATACCGGCCACTTCCACGCTGCGCTTAACTACTGACGGGTCGCATTCCACGTCCACGCCCAGGGTCTCGGCGATGTCGACTATGCCGCATTTGGATGTGATCGCTCTGGCTCCATGCTTGGCCATGAAGACCCCGTCGGCAGCCGCGACCACCGATGCCAAGGTGCTGATGTTGAAGGTCTTAATGCGGTCCATACCGGTGCCGCAGTTCTCAACCAGCGGTCCGGAGACCTCCGGTCTGACCTTGACAGTGTCTATCTCGTATATCGCTTCCCAACTACCGGCGATCTCCTCCGGCGTGGCGCCTATGGCGGTCAGAGCGGCTAAGAAGGCGCCTTGCTGCAGATCGGGCTGCTTGTTGAGCAACACCTCACGGAACATATCTCGGGCATGGCTTCGCCCGATGTGCTCTCCTTTGATCAGCGCGTCGACCTTCGCTCCGAAATCCCTCAGATCATTTTCCATTTGTAGCACCTTTCTTCAGATCGTTATCACTGCCTTCATACCCTTACGGACCGAGGCGTATGCGAAGGCTTCCCTCGCACCTTCAAGTGAGAATCGCCCGGTCAGTAGCCAGTTAAGATCCAGTTCGCCTTGGCGCAGTATCTCCACCGCCTTACGGTTATGCCGGCTGGAATTGCCGTAGCTGCCGATCAGGGTCTGCTCTCGATAATGGATCTCACGCACGTTCACCGGCAGAGGTGAGTTCTCCTTTCGGGGACCGGAGAACACACATATCCTTCCGCCTGAAGCCAGTAGAGCGAACGTATCATGGTCCAAGCGGACGTTGGGTGTGCATGGGATGATCACGTCCACCCCCTCTCCCGAGGTCTCTTCCATGATCATCTGCCTTAGGATCGTGGGATCGGGAACCGACAAACGGTCGTAGAGCCCTTTCGGCGCCGCTTTGAGACGCTGCGGCTCCATTTCAGTGACAAGTACTTTTTTTGCCCCCATTAGCCTGGCCAATTGGGCGTTGATGCATCCAAGCGGTCCAGCTCCCATGATCAAGACCGTGCCCCCTTCGCCGACAACGAGCTTTTCTTGGGCATTGATGCAGCACGCTAGAGGCTCGGCCAGGGTGAGATGTACCGGATCCGCTCCGCCTATGGGTACCAGGCGGGAAACGTCCTTGACCGCCAGTTCCTCTGCCATGCCCCCGTCCTGATTAAAACCCATGATACCGATCTTGAGACACAGATGGTCGTTGCCTGAGAGGCAGTGACGACAATGGCCGCACGATTCTCCGGGCCAGACCTGCACCCTGTCCCCTTCTCTGAGAAGAGAGCTAGGATCGCGCATCTCCATTATCTCAGCGGTGACCTCGTGGCCTGGTATCCGGGGGTACCTTAGGTCGCGGTGGCCGTTCTCCAACATCTTGACGTCGGTCCCGCAGACCGCGCATGCCAGGACCCTTAGCAATGCCCCTCCGGACGGACAGACTGGGTCTTCCGTATCAGTGATCTTCAGATCACCCGGGGAACACATAATGGCCGCCTTCATACACCCACCTTAAGTTGAGTTGGATATATCATCCAATTATTTAATTGATATGAACGTTCAAGGATTCGATAGATATCGGACGGCCATTGCGTTCATTATCTGCCATGACCGCTCAGTGAAGTGATTTAAACATGGAGCATCCTAGGTCGTGGCATGGGTTCCGCCACGCGCAGGGCATTGGTCGTGACGTTGATATTGCTGACGCTCACCGTATGGTCATCCAGCTACTTCGATGGTTCAATGACGAATGGAACGCCACAATTCAATTTCGAAACCTTTGACCTGAATACTGCGGTGGATTCGGAACCATATACCGACCTTTTCCCTCTTGCGGATGTGGAAATGCACGCGGAGGGAGCGTTGTATACTGTGACGGTCACCTTCCGCTTCAATTTGCTCGACACGACCGAGATGGATGTCTGTGATGGCGCATCGGTTGACCTGAAGAGGATGGTCATCAACTCCTACCAGACCATCCAATCGGGCTACACTGACGATCAGGGTACGATCGTTTTCAACAATGTCAGCGGGGGCACATATCTGGTGCGGATCGAGTCTGATGACGACCGCTGGGTACGGGTAGCGGATGGCAGCAAAGCCCTGGACCCCAATTACTATTGGAACACACAGCAGTTCACATTGGTTGGAGACCGACAGCTCGAATACAGCATCTCTGACCAGACCAGGGGGGCCTGGGCCATCTACCACGACCTTCGGGAAGGAGCGGACTGGTTATGGGAGCAGACCGGTTGGCAGCGTTCATCGGTCACGGTGGTGTGGCCGGAAGGGGATTGGCCCCACTCCCATGGGGATGTCATTCACATACCATCGGACGAGGACGTCGCGGGAGCGATCTGGAGGAGCGAGATATCGTTGCATGAATATGCCCATTGCATCCATTACGAGCTTAGGGGAGGTAATTTTCCGTCCGGGGACGGTCCCGATCCCCATTATATTGACAGTGAGTCCTCACCAGGCTTCGCCTTCAGCGAGGGTTGGGCGCAGTTCTTCGAACGGGCGGTAGGGAACGATCCGGAGCGTAGTGACGGAAGCTCGCTCGAGAGCACCTTGTTCGCGGATGGCCCCTTCGGGAACGGCGACGAAGGGGACATGGATGGTGCTGTGGTGGAGGGAGCGGTGGCCAACCTGTTCTGGGACATCTACGACGGTGTGGACTCGGAGGACCGGGCTCCAGAAAGTGAACGGGGCGATCAGGTCGACAGGGAGTTCAGCGTTCTCTGGGACATCATGTATCGAGAACAACCTAACGATGTAAATGACATCAAGAGAGCGTGGCCACTGCGTGATGCGGACGTTCAGGCCATATTCCAAAACGCTCGTATACCCATGGAGCTGGACCCGCCCTCGAACCCCACGTCCTTCTTCTCCAGCCATGAAGTGGATGTGGGTTCCCTCGACAGCACCCTCTACCTACGATGGCTGGGGGCGGCGGACGATGGGAGCGGTGTATTGGGGTATTCGATCATCATCGATGGACAGCCCCATTCCGCCCCGGACAAGGTCATGGACCAGAACAGCGATCATCTGACCACCGTGTCCCTGACCCCGGGGGTGTACTACATACACATCAGGACCGTTGACCAGGACGGCAATTGGGCGGAGGACGTCTACAGCATCGGGCCGTTCGTCATCTCCGAAGGGGCGGTCCCGATCGACGAACCGCTAATTCCCGAGGGCAACGATCTCAATGCCCTGCTAGGGCTGGTGGCAGTAGTGAGCATGGTCGGCTTGGGACTGTTAATGATATTTTCGTTGGATAAAAGAAGGGGGCGATCGGCACCCCCGGCGAGGATCAATCACCTGGCAGGCAACTGTCCATACTGTGGGCGCCTTGACCAGGGAGGATCGTTCTGCCCTTACTGCGGCGGACGTTTGAGGTGATCAAGTGAGAAAGTCGGAGAGGGAGATCACGGACCTGGACGAGCTGGATCAAGTGATAATGAGGGCGGAGGTCTGCAGACTTGGAATGGTGGACGACGGTGAACCATACATCGTGCCCATGAACTTTGGATATAGGCGAGGTGTTTTTTTCTTCCATTGCGCCCAGGAGGGTAGGAAGCTGGACATCATTCGCCGCAACCCTGGAGTATGCTTTGAGCTGGAGAGCGATGTTCGTTTGATCGGCGGTGACCGACCATGTCAATGGACCAGCAGTTTCCGCAGCGTCATTGGTATGGGAAATGCCACCGTGGTGTTGGATGATATAGGGAAGAGGGAAGGTTTGGAAGCGATCATGGATCACTACGCCAAGGGACCGTTCGACTTCGACGAGCACCCGCTTTCCTTGACCGCGGTGATCCGCGTGGTGGTGGAAAGAATGAGCGGCAAGCGTTCTAAGCACTGACCTTGACCACTTTACCACCGTAGCGCTCCACGATGTATTCCTGCAGAGGCAGCTCTTTACCACTGTGCTTGAGCGCTTCGTGCACCAGATGCTGAAGCCCGCCGCAGCATGGCACGTCCATGCGGATCAGGGTGATATCCTTGATATCGTTGCCTTTGAATATCCTGGTCAACTTTTCTACGTAGGCCTGGAAATCGTCCAGCTTTGGGCAGCCGATTATGGCCACCCGTCCAGCGATGAAATCTCTCTGAACGTTTCCGCAGGAGAAGCCGGTGCAATCGGCCGCAATGAGCAAGGACGCGCCCTTGTATGCCGACGTTACCTCCGGGGCAAGGTTCAATTGGATGGGCCAGTTCTGTAACTGAGAGGTAATCTCACTGGCCTCGGCAGGTTTTGATGGCATGATCACCATGGGGCGGGAGCTGTTGCAGGAGTGCGCCTCCTGATCACGAGTGGATGCCACCCACTCCTTGGCCGCTTCCTCGTTGAAGGGTTCGGCCTCTCTCTCCTCGATGGAGAGCGCTCCTTCCGGACAATGTCCTAGGCAAGCTCCGAGGCCATCGCAGTACATGTCCTTGACCACCTTGGCCTTGCCGTCCTTTATGACAATGGCGCCCTCGGCGCAGGAAAGTATGCACTCTCCGCAACCGGTGCACTTCTCCTCGTCGATCTTGATCATCTTCCGTTTAATCTTTGACATTACCTTTATTCAAACACATTGTCCATTTAAGGGGTTTACCATCCTCGGTCCTGAACGCACTAATGAAACCCCTTAACCGGCGGCTTATCTGTGGTCTAAATGAGACCGCCCCATACTTTTACCCCAGGCTCCAGAACTTATGAGGCCGGGATATCAACCGCTGGTTAGGATCGGGGAGCGTCCGACACGGCTTCTGTAGTGCTATTACATTGTGTAAAGACAGGATGTTGAGGACTTGGGCCAAGTCGATAAAAGAAAGAATGCGGGGGTGGCAACATGGAGATATTGCCTTTTACACATACCTCTCCCTGTAGCGCATTAGCTCTTTCCAGAAGACCGGTGTGAACAATACGAGGACGGCTATAAATTCAAGACGTCCAGCCCACATGGTGAATATCAGAACCAATTTGGCCGGGTCCGGAAGCAACCCGTAGGTTCCAAAGGGACCGATCATCCCTATTCCCGGACCGCCGTTGGAGAGCGTGGCGACCGCTGCGCTCATGGATGTGGCAGGGTCAACTCCAAGAATGATCAGGGTTACTACCGCCACCAAGGCGGTGGCGAAATAGCACATGACCATGGCCATTACCGAGGACATGGCTTCTTGGCTCAGTGGTCGGCCGTCGATTTTTACATTGAACACGGAACGGGGATGCACAGTCTTGTGCAGAGCTGACGCGATGAACTCTCGAGACAGATAGAAACGGGCGGTCTTAATACCACCAGCCGTAGAACCGGTGGAGCCACCGATGACCATAAGGGCGAACAGCAGGAACACCACGGCCTTGTCCCAGATCGCAAAGTTGGACGTGGCAAAGCCGGTTGAGGTGAGCACGGAGACCACTTGGAACATAGAAATGCGCACCGTGGTCTCAAGATCGTGTAGCGCCCCTCCCCACATGACGAATGTGATTATGGCCGTGGCGGCCAGAATAAGAAATACATAGATCTTGAACTCGGAGCTCTTCCAGTATCTTTTTGGGTCCCGGGTGGTCATTGCCTGGAAGTGCAGATAGAAGTTCGTCCCTGCCAGGAACATGAAGGCTATGACGATCCACTCTACTTCCGCCGAGGCGTAATATGCGATACTGGTGGAGTGGGGTGAGAAGCCCCCGGTGGACATGCTGGAGAACATCACACAAAGTGAATCGAAAGCACCGATGCCGGCCAGCAGAAGCAGGCCCAGCTGCGCGGCTGAAAGTAATATGTAGATGTAATGGAACTTCCGCGCCTCCTCCTGAATGCGCATAGAGAAGTTCTGGACGTCCAAACCGGGAAATTCGTTCTTGAAAAGGTTGCGGCCTCCCACACCCAGCATGGGGAAGATGGTTACGAATATCATGATAACCCCTGCGCCGCCAAGCCACTGGGTGAAGCTCCTCCAGAAGAGTATGCTCTTCGGCCAGGCCTCAATGATCGCCGCGTTGTCATAGCCCATGATGGTGGAGCCGGTGGTAGTGAACCCGCTCATGGTCTCGAAAAGGGCATCAACAATGCCCATGCCGTGAAGAACGAAAGGTATGGAACCCATTACTGTTAAGGCCAGCCAACCGGTCGCCACTACGAACATCGCCTCCGTCGGCCGAGTGTTCTCCGGTGCCCGGTAACGCATGAGCAGGAGTATCCCGGAGATGAGAGATAGTAGGAGGGGGAATATCCAAGGACGGGGATCCTCGTGGTATATCATGGAAACAATGTAGGGAAATATCAGGGCGATCCCCATGTAGACCAGCAATATACCGAAAATGTGTGGGATGGCGCTCTCCTTACGCGCGATCTTGTTGAAGAGGTCGCCCACGTCCAGGTCGAGACGGTCGAATAAATATGCCAGACGACCGAAGCCCCTTCTCAACTTCTCATAATTGCTGGCCATAGTTTTTCCTCTACGGACCGACCGGAATATTGGCCTTGAACATCCACTCCAGCTTGGCGATGGCTGATTGAAGGGCGTAGATGAAGACCTTGTCACCTTCTTCGATGACCATCTCGGCTTTAGGTATGACAGCGACCTTATCCCTGACCAGCAGGGCGATGGAGGACATCTTGGGCATGTCGATCTCGCTCAACTTCTTGCCGATTATGCGACATCCAGGAGTGACCTTCAGATCGAAGAACTCCTCGGAGAACTTTTCCAACAATAGCATGACCTCGTAGTTGTGCACCGTCTCCTTGATGATCTCGTTGGCCACCACGTGATAGTAACCGACCGAGGCGTCGATACCGGTCATACTGAATATCTCCTCGTACTCTCTCTTGGAATACCTGGATATGACCTTGGAGACCCCCAGGTGCTTCCCGATCAGGGAGGCCAATAGATTCTGCTCCTCATTGTCCGTGGCACAGATCAGAACGTCGGCCATGCTTACGTTCTCGTTACGCAGAACGGAAGGGTCAGAGCCGTTGTCATTGATGATCACCGTTCGATTCAGCCTCTTAGCCAGTACCCGGCAGCGGTCCTCGGAGTTCTCAATGAGCTTAACCGACAGTTTCTCCTTCTCCAACATGGTGGCCAGGTGTTCGCCCACTATGCCGCCGCCCACTATCACCACGTCCTTGGGATCGCGTACGATGCCTAACATTTTATTGAACTGGATAACGGCGTTCTCCTTTCCGATGATGGTGACCTCGTCCCCCTTCATCAGCACGTCGTGGCCATTAGGAACGATCACTTGTTTCCCGCGGTGAATGACCAATATCTTACACTCTTCGGGCAATGGCAATTCTCGCAGCGGAACCATGACCACCCCTTCCTTCCTGCCCGTCACCCTGAACTTAGCCAGTTCAACGCCTAACGAGGGGATGCTCTCACAACCGATGGCGTTTTCGAACATGGCGATGCGCTTGAGCTTGACCGCCGTTAGGTACTCAGGGGAGATTATGTGATCGACATTAAGGAACTTGGAGGTCAGAGTGCCATCTATGTAGTCGGGATTTCGCACTCTAGCCACAGTGATGATCTTTGAGTTGATCTGTTTGGCCATCATGCATGTGAAGATGTTGGTCTCGTCCCTTTCGGTCACGGCCAGTAGAAGGTTGGTGTCCTCGTTGATTATGCTTTTTAGCACCTTCGGACTGGCTCCGTTGGCGTTGAGTGCGCCTACATTGAGGTGGTTCACCACATAATCATAGCGTTTTAGGTCGTCCTCTATGACCATTACAGAATGTTGTTTGGAAAGCATCCTGGCGATAGTATAACCAACATTTCCCGCCCCTACCACAATGACATGCATCCATCAACGCTCCGAACCCTAGAGATGTACCTAAAACGGATACTGAATAAAGAAAGTATTCCCCTTTATGAAGTATTTGGTTTGAAAAAAGACTATGCGGCCACACGCCGCCTTCCCATTAAGTTTGAAAGATTTTCAGGATCGATCCTTAAGACAGGTTCATTCCTTCTCGATGGTCCATTCGCAATATGGATCGCCCTTTGTCGGCTAGGGCTTAAATCTTTGTGTCGGTGCCGCTTCGTTGTTCAAGTGCCTTCTTTTGAAGTGCAAGCATTGTCCATGCCCCCATTTTAGGCATGGCCTAGGATCGACCCAATAGCTCGATCTTGCCGATCAACGCTTGGGTAAGCTCGCTTGTGGTGGCCTTCCCACCCAGGTCCGGGGTCAACATCTTCCGATCGGCCAACATTTCGATGACGGCACTTTCTATCTTCTCTGCGACCTTGCCTTCCCCCAGATATCGCATCATGTTCACCGAGGAAAGGATGACCGCTAACGGGTTGGCCATGTTCTTACCGGCGATGTCCGGGGCGCTACCATGGGCGGCCTCGAACACAGCTAGGTTCACCCCATAGTTCGCCCCAGGGACCAGTCCTAATCCTCCAACCAGCCCTGCCCCGAGATCGCTGATGATGTCACCATAGAGGTTAGTGAGCACCAACACATCGAACTGCTGAGGTCGGATGACCATCTGCATGGCGCAATTATCCACGATGATCTCCCCGTACTCGATCTCTGGATATCTACTGGCAACATCCTGGCAGCTTCTTAGGAACATTCCATCGCTCTTCTTCATGATGTTGGCCTTGTGCACTGCCTGCACCTTCTTCCGGCCATTATTTCGGGCGAACTCGAACGCGAATTCAGCGATTCGGTCCGATGCCTCCTTGGTGATGATCTTAAGACATTGTGCCACGCCTGGCGCGATGTCCTGTTCCAGGCCTGAATATACGTCCTCGGTGTTCTCTCGGAATATCACCATGTCCACACCAGAGAACTTATCGCTGATCCCGAACCGGGAGTTGATCGGGCGTACGTTAGCATAGAGGTTCAGTCCCTTCCTCAATGCCACGTTCACGCTGCTGAAACCTTTCCCGATCGGAGTGGTGATCGGCCCTTTCAGTGCGATACCGACATCCCTGATGGTTTCCAGGACATGCTCGGGCAGCGGTGTGCCGAACTCTTTAATCGCCCCCTTCCCAGCCTCTACCTCGACCCAGTCGATATTGACCTCGCAGGAGCACAACACTTGTTTCGCTGAATCAATCACTTCAGGACCTATGCCGTCACCTGGAATTACCACTATTCTATGCTTCATTGACGGTGTATGATTAGATCACGAGCATTATAACCCTTTACCGGACCGACAAATGAGATGTTCCGTTGGTTCTAGAGAATAAAAAATAGAAAAGTGTGGTGGGTCCGTCCGAATTTGAATCGGAGTTACCTGCACCCCAAGCAGGAAGGATACCAAGCTACCCCACGGACCCATTTGTAAAGGGGTTTTTAAATGGTTTAACCCAGGGGGATCAGCTCACCGAGCAGGTCCGAGTGGGAGATTATCATACGGCGGCAACAGTACCGTTTGATGCCCAGTTCGTCAAGCACTACCTGGGGGTCCTCCCCCATCTGCACTCTTTTAACGAAGGGTTGGTAGGAGCTTCCTACAACCTTGCCGCACGTGAAGCATCTAACCGGCATTATCATTTCTGCTCACCTGTACGATTTCTGCCTCTTCTTCCTAGCACCGCGACCTAGCGGTTTCTTCGGGAGCTTACGGCGGATGTCGCTGATCAGCAAGGACCTATCAAAGTGCTTGAAGGCCAGCTCCATTTCGTCGTTCTTGAAATACTCCACGATTGCTTTGGCGATGGCGGTCCTGGTAGCCTCGGCCTGACCCATTACACCGCCGCCAGCCACGCTGACATCGATATCAATCTTGGCCGCCATCTCCGGCACCAAGGTCAAAGGCTCGGCCATCTTCAGCCGGGCCAGCTCAGGAGTGATGATACCCAAGGGCACGCTGTTGATGCGCACCATGCCGGTGCCTTCGCGGGCAACCGCGCGGGCCACTGCCGTCTTCCTCTTTCCACTGGTATTGACTATCTCGGACATATCACTTCACCCTCGAGCCTAGGAATTCGGCGATCTGACTGAGCGTGACGAACTGTGTCAGCCCGGTCTTGATGGCGACGTCCACTTTCTCCTTATCCTGTTCCACGAACTCCTTGGGCACTCCTACGTATACCGTTAATCTTCTGTAGGCTTCCCTTCCAGAAGTGGTATACCAGGGGAGCATGCCTCTGACGGTCCTCTTCATTATGAGGTCCGCACGGCGTGGGAAGAAGGGGCCGCTCTTCATGTTTCCGCGGTCCCTCTTTACTTTGTAATGGTTCAGGACAGCGTCGCGGTCGCCGGTGATTATGATCTTCTCAGCATTGACGATAACTATCTGCTCGCCCTTCAAGAGCCTCTTGGCGATAACAGTGCCAAGTCTTCCTGCGATGTGGTTCTCAGCGTCGATTATAGCCATCGAAATCACCTCATTATCCTGACCCCGGTCCCCTGAGGCATCTCTTTGGCCAAATCCAGAATGGTCAAGTTCCTGCCCCCGGCAGCCTCGATCTTGTTCTTGGCAGACTCGGAGAAGCCGTAGGCGGCTACGGTCAATTTCTTATTCAACGCTCCAGACCCCAACACCTTACCGGGCACGACCACTATGTCGCCCTCGGAGGCGTATCGCTCCAACTTGCTCAGATTGACCTCGGCCCAATTGACCTTGGCCTTTTCCAACCTTAGAGCAATGTCTCGCCAGATCCCTACCCCACTGGCTCTCGTCTCCGCTTTCAGCGAATCGATGGTGGCCACGAGGTTAGGGTCAGTCTTTTTAGTTGTCATTTTCTGACTCTCCCGACATTGGTAAGCCCCTCTAATATGGAAGGGTATTATATACCTTTGCCATCCAAAAGCTTCATTAAAACGACATCCAAAAGAGCGTCTGGCTTGAACAAGTTGAACAGTTCAAGCCCTTGGTCATTCGTTAAGGTTTATTTAAGAGAAAGTACATACTTTAAGGGACGAAATAGATATTGAGATGTGTATTTTAAGATAACATGTGCATATATTAATTAATTTTAACAGTACTTATATACACTATTAGACTTACGGTATAGTTTGCTCGGGGTTATTGATGATTCGATTTGGTCCAGCTGGTATTCCACTTTCTTGTAAGGGTCGCACTTTGAAGGATGGCATCGAGGATGTCCATAATCTTGGTCTTAACGCCATGGAGGTTCAGATGGTCAGGGTGAATGTTATGCCCCGCTCTCCTGATGATGAGGAGGTGGGGATGACACCACGCGACCTAGAGGGTGACCTGATCGTGGAGATCCACCGACGGAAAGGTAAGAAAGAGGTGCAGATCACGAATCTGGACGAGAAGATCAAGGAGGACGACACCTTGATCAGCCTTTCCTCAGGATTGGTGCAGAACTATAACGAATTGGCCGAGCTGGGGTTGATGGGAAGTGAACTCGATGTGCAATTATCGATGCACACTCCTTATTACATAGATCTTACCAGCAGTACCGATCTCGCCCGCAAGAGCATGGATTCCATAAGGTGGGCAGGTCTGATGACCCAGGAGATGGGGGGCAGCGTGGTCGTCACCCATCTCGGACTCTATGGCAATGATAGCCCGAGGGTGGCCTCCGCAGCCATAAAGGATAAGCTTGAGGAGATCGTGGGCTGGTGGGACAAGAACGGCCTGGAACCCGTGCTAGGACTGGAGACCTCTGGCAGGAAGGAGGTCTTCGGAAGTTTGGAAGAGATAATGAACATCTGCGATGATATGGACCATGTCGTTCCTGTGGTCAACTTCGCTCACCTACACGCTCGTACCAATGGTATGCTCCGGGAACCAGAAGATTTCAGCGAGGTCTTCGACCGGGTCAAGAGCTATGTCGGCGACCTGTATTACACACATTTCTCAGGGGTAGAACACGACGGAGGCAACGAACGCCGGGTGACCCCCATCAAGAAAGGTGACCTGAGATTCGAACCAATGGCCGAGTTCTTGGCCGATGCCAATCCCAATTCGGTCATCATCTCCAGCTCCCCTCTGCTGGAACATGATGCCATGTACATGAAGGTCATCTATGAAAGGGTGCTGACCAAGAAGATATCCAAGGACAGCAAGGTCAAGAAGGCCAAGGGTGGCAAGGACGATGATGATGATTGAAGGACACGACCGTCTATATCCTTGACGAGGTCAGGCGGACCATTGAGAGGGTGGAAGAGACCGTGGTATCAGAGATCGTCGAGACCTTGGCGGCCTCACCCAAGATATTCATTTACGGCGTTGGACGATCGGGATTAGTCGGAAAGGCCTTTGCCGTTCGCCTGGTTCAAATGGGTCTAAGCGTGCATTTTGTCGGCGACACCACCACCCCCATAGTCAAGAAGGGCGATCTTGTTTTCATCATATCCAATACCGGGGAGACCATGTCCGCGGTGCAGACCGCGAACATCGTCCGGAGGATAGGTGCCATCGTAATCTCGATCACCGGCAGCACTAACTCCAAATTGGGCATCGCCAGTAACATCGTCCTGGAGCTGGTCCAGCCCCGTGACGATCAAAAGAAGCGCATGGCCCCCTTAGGGACCATATTCGAGCTGGCCAGCATGGTGATGTTGGATTCGATGATCCCTTTGTTGATGACCCGCCTTAATCAGGATGAGACCTCATTGAGGCGAAGGCACGCCATCTGGGTCTGAGTCACTCGCTAAGCTTGCGCGACCTCACGCTCTCCCCATAGTAAGGGTTCTGATACTCATCCCAATAGACCAGGAACTTACGCCGTTGGACTTCCCCATTGCGCAAACAGAACGCCTCCATCTCTTTGCGGACCGGGTCCACGACCAAGGCGGTGTGATAGGGACGATCGAACATGCCCTTCTGAGTGGCTATGTCAGTGGACGAGAGGAAACACCCGTGACCAGGGTGGGAATGGTACCAGCCCACCAGCACGTAGCGGAAGCGAGTGGATTCAAGAGAGGTGAACAGCGATTCAAAACCTTCGGGATCGAATCTAACGCTGACAGGAGTGGCTTCAAGATCGGTCGTAGCGACATCCCTCACCACCGTGTATTCACGACCTTGATGAGTGAACACCTCCCCCAGCAGCAGACCCATGACCTCCAGTCCGTCCTTGGTGCGGCTGAGGGCGTGGTTGCGCACCTTCTCTTCGGCCATCTTGAACAAGTACATCTCCGTTCCGTCATTTTCGGAGTATAGGCGACGAGCATCCTTGGACAGCCATTTATGCGGTAATGTACGCTCGGGAGAAGGAGGGTCCCTCTCTTCCACCTCCATGTCCTGGCCCCCGAGTATTACTGGAGGGCGCCTCAAGATCGCACCACCTTAGGGGGAGGGGCGGTAATGATGGGGATGGGTTTCTTTTTTCCAGAATTATAATACTGGGCGGCCGAAGTGCAACTATCTGTTCCGAACGGACTTCCCCCATTGGGCGCGATCAACATGGATTCCAGACCTTTGATGAACGTTGAAAGGGTGGAATTAAAGGACCATTCGGAGAGCAGCTTGATGCAGACATGGCCCCCGTCCTCCGGCATCATGATATTGGGATGAAAGATGGGCGTCCTCCAGATCACCAAAGGCTTCTCAAAGGGATATTCCCGACCAATGATCAGTTGCAAGCGGTGAGAATATCGATAGGTTACCTTGTCGTTCTCCATTATCGGACCGGGCGTGTGCTCCAGACTGATGTCAACTTTAAGTGGGAAGGATGTTAGATGCTCCTCTCCAAGATCGAACTCGGCCGGAAGGTAGTTACTGCAAACCTCGAGCTCGTTCCTCAAACGAATGTAGAGTATCTCCAAGGGCAAGGTCATCTGCTTCCGCCTTCGGGGTCGGGTATCAGTTCCAGCTCTTCACTGGACGTAAGGTCCAGGTCCTGGACCTTCTGTTGCCCGCGTAAAAGACGGCGCCCCCTGCGTATCACATATGCACCGGGATCCTTTTCCCAATAGGCCGAGACACCTTCGATTATCTCCTCCACGCTGTTCTCGCCCTCTAGTTCCATGTCCACCGTGGCCCCGGTCTCCGCGTTCCTGATTCTTACTCTTACCACCATGATATCGAACTGGTCAATCTTGAGGTAGGGCGTATAATCCTTTCCATTAGAATCAGCATAATGATAATGCCTATACCAGATGATTGGGGCACCCAGGGTCCTTTTCCAACAGGAGCACGTCGGAAGTGCCTTTCAATCCATCGTAATACATGACATGTTGAACGACATCCATGCCTGAGAGCGATTTCACCGCCTCCCGGACCTGTATGGCGGCCACTACGCTAGTCGTTGTTATCTCCGCGGCCATCTTGGGCTGGTAGAAGACGGTGTCCTGACCAGTACAACTGAACCTGTGCTCCATCACCCTGAAGTGGCTGCGATTCATGGTGCATTGCAAACATGGTGTCACCGGAGGTATGATCACCTGGACCTTACCCCGGAAACCATCGGTCCCGCCGTCGATATACGGCACTTTGGAGTAATAGGAATTAGCATTGAGATGCAGGCGAGCGGCAATGTTATCCAAGCACCCCAGGACCATATCGTAACTGGTCAGTTCCTTCGGACCCAGCGATTGCACCTTTCCTTGTAGAGGTTTGATCTCCACGTCGGGATTGAGCATGCGAGCCCTCTCGGCCACCAGATCGGATTTGCCTTTTCCGGATAACTGGTCCCCTTCTCTGAAAAGTACACATCGGTTGAGATTAGAACGGACCACCTGATCCATGTCCAGAACGTCCAGGTGCTTGAACCCGAACAAGACCAGGTCCTTCACCACCTCATTGCCCAACGCTCCGGCGCCGACCACCAATATCTTGGACCTCTGAACCGCATCCAGGTCCACCCAGCCTATGCGCCTTGTCCTATCCAACCGGTCAAGGTCCGGTTCGCCAGGGCGGATCACGTCTTCCATGCCTTGGAAATATTTGCCCAGCATATAATAATTGAACAGTACTAGTACATAATATGATAATGAAATAAATCAGTCTGGACTGCTAACTTCATATATCCTGCGGTCAGTTATAATATGGATAATCATGCCCTCTGGGAAGAGCAAAGAAGGTAAAAAGGGAACGGCCAAGCGAAGCACTGGAGTCGAATCCCTGAAACCAGATTCCACAGGGTCGTTCCTGAACAGGGAGATCAGCTGGGTGAAGTTCCATCGTCGCATCCTGGAGGAGGCACTGGACGAGGAGCACCCTCTCCTGGAAAGGGTCAAGTTCTTGGCCATCTGCGGCAGCAATCTGGATGAATTCTTCATGGTCCGTGTCTCCGGGCTGAAACGACAGTTGAAAAAGGGGGCGTTGGAAGCACCCCCGGACGGACTGACACCTTTGGAGCAGATGGAGATCATAAACCATGACCTGCTACCGTTGCTGGAGCTGCACGGCAAGTGCTGGTATGACGACATTCTACCTAAGCTCAAGGCCCAAGGCATCAGCATTCGTCGCATAAAGGACCTTGACCCGCAACAGCGGGAGGGTCTGCGAGACTTCTTCGAAAGAATGGTGTTCCCCGCGATGACGCCTTTGGCCTTGGACTTCAATCAGCCATTTCCTTTCATTTCCAATCTCAGTATCAATCTGGCAGTGGTCGTTCACCATCCCCAGAGAGGCGAACGTTATGCCAGGGTGAAGGTCCCGGTGGACCTTTTCCCCCGCTTCGTTTCTTTACCTGGAACCAACCCGGGCCGCTCACAGGACTTCGTATTGCTCGAAGACCTTGTGACTGACAATCTGGACCTGCTCTTTCCGGGCATGAAGATCAAGGAAGTTCATACTTTCCGCATCACTCGGGACGCGGACATCGAGATAACCATGGACGAGGCTGAAGACCTGCTGACCGCCATCGAGGAAAGCGTGGAGACCAGGAGGATCGGTTCACCGGCCAGGCTAGAGGTGGACAAGGACATGCCCGAGAGGATGGTCGATCTCTTCAGTAATAAGTTGGGGCTTCACCCGTTGGCCGTATTTCGCTCGTTCGCCCCCCTGGCCCTCGGCGGTTTCTGGGACCTCCTTTCCATCAATCGCCCGGACTTGAAGGACCCGCCCTTCCTACCTTATGTTCACCCGGACCTCGCGCCGGAAAAGGATATCATGACAGCCGTGGACCGACGTGACCGGCTGTTCTACCATCCCTACGATAGCTTCGTGCCCTTGGTCACCTTCCTGAAGCAAGCAGCTCACGACCCCCATGTGCTTGCCATTAAGATAACCCTCTATCGTATTGACAAGCACTCCCCCATCATCGACGCCCTGATGGAGGCCAGAGAGAATGGCAAGGCGGTGGCCGCCGTGGTGGAATTGAAGGCTCGCTTCGATGAAGAGAACAACATCGTCTGGGCCCGGGCCTTGGAACGAGCAGGTGTCCATGTGGTGTATGGTCTGCTGGACCTCAAGGTGCATGCCAAGGTGTTGCTGGTGGTCAAGAAGAAGGGCAATGACATCGTACGATACACGCACATGGGCTCGGGTAACTACAACGCACAGACGGCCAGGGTATACGGGGACATCGGATATCTGACCAGCGATCCGGACATTGGGGCGGACGCTGCCGATCTGTTCAACTCGTTGACGGGGTATGCGCAAAAGGAGAGCTACCGCAAACTGCTGGTTGCCCCGGCGACCTTGAAGAGGGAACTGATATTCAGAATAGACCGGGAGGCCCAGAGACATAAAGATCATGGCGACGGCTACATAGCCTTCAAGTTGAACGGGTTGCTGGACAAGGAGGTCATATCGGCCTTGTACCGAGCGTCCAATGCCGGGGTCACGATCGATCTGAACGTGCGCGGGCTCTGTGCGCTGAGACCCGGTATCAAAGGCATTAGCGAGAACATCAAGGTCAGTAGCATCGTCGGCCGGTTCCTGGAGCATGCCCGCATATTATATTTCCGAAATGGGGGGGAGGAAGAGGTGTTCCTGGGCAGCTCTGACCTTATGCCGCGCAACCTCCACCGTCGAGTGGAGGTGCTATTCCCGGTCCTGGACGAACAGTACCGACGAATGCTGGTGGACAAGATCTTACCCATTCATCTTCGGGACAACGTGAAATCGCGCGACCTGCTACCGGACGGAAGCTATGTCAAAAAAAGACCTAAGAAGGGAGAGGAAAGGGTCGATTCTCAAGAATGGCTGATCAAGAATCGTGGTATCTGGCACAAGGAGGAGTGAGAATGAGGCAGGAGGAACTGTGCCATTTCGGCCAAGAGGTGACGAAAGAGCGATTGACCGCCCTACTGGCGGAGGTTGACGGTGTTCGCAAAGGTGAGGATATCGAATGCGTACATCGCATGCGCGTGGCCAGCCGACGTCTGCGCTCGGCATTGCGCCTGTTCCAGGAATGCTTCAAGGAAAGGAAGGCCAAACGTTGGCGACAAGCGGTCAAAGAGATCACCTCCGCCCTAGGCGAAGCGAGGGACCTGGACGTCCAGATAGATTTTCTTGAGGAACTCGGTAAGAATTGGGAAGGAGCGGAGAGAGACGGACTGCGGGAGATCGTCCGTACCTTCAGGGACAGGAGGGCGACGTTGCAGCCTGACATCGTAGCGCTCATGGACCGTATGACCGCTGAGAACCCCCTCAGGGAAATGGAACGGGAGCTGATGGGTGTGGAGAAGTGGCAGGGAGACCTTTCCGCGATCAGCTCCCACGCCTACGCTCATTCGGCCATTGCCGTGGAGGAACTTATGGCCCATTCGTATTCGGTGCCGGTCTACGAGGACTGGGAGGGCCATCATGCCCTTCGAATCGCTGGGAAGCGCCTGCGCTATGCCCTGGAGGCGTTCCGAGGGGCCTACTCCGACGGTCTGACCGAAGAGATACGCACCCTCAAGGGATTGCAGGACGTCGTAGGGGACCTGCATGACTGCGACATATGGTTACAGCGCCTACCGGAAATGCGGGAAAGGATGCCGGAAGCGGAAAAGGCATTGGACCGTCTGCAAAGTGACCGCGAACTGCGTCGAAGGAAGCTGCATGGGAAGCTGATGGAGAGCTGGAACGTCCTGTTGCAGGAAAGGTTCTTCTACCGCGTATTGGACAAGCTAAAAGAACATGGGACGGAGGAGGTCTGCCCTATGAACGTGGCGCTGATCTCGGACGTGCACGGGAACGAGTTGGCATTGAGGGCGGTCATGTCTCACGCGCGCGAAAGGGGAGTGTCGGCGATACTCCACGCGGGTGACGCCGTCGGTGCTCCGAGGCCCAACCAGGTCATCGATCTGCTCAGGGGTGCGGACGTGCTCAGCGTCGCTGGGAACATAGACAGGACCGTTCTGGAGGCCCACCATAGGCGCGGCAGATGCTTCGACGCCTCCCTCGAATTCCTGGTCAATGATCTGAATGATAAGGGCTGGGAATGGTTATCTTCCCTGCCCACGGAGGTACGGTTAGACATTTGCGGCCGGACGGTTCTCATGACCCACGGTTCCCCTGGCAATGATCGGGAGAAACTGCTCCCCGCCACACCCGAATCGCGATTGAAGTGTGTAGCCCAGGATGCCAAGGCGGACGTGGTGATCACTGGACATTCCCATATCCCTATGCACCGGGAGGTGTCGCACACCCTATTTGTCAATCCGGGGAGCGTAGGGCGGCCGAGGGGTGGGACTCGGGCCTGCTACGCCATACTGACATTTCCGATGATGGAAATACAGCACTATCAGGTCAAGTACGACTCCCAAAAGATGGCCGATGAGGTGCTGGCACAGGGATTCCAGGACCAGGCCAAGGATATTGGCGAGGGGAGGAAGGAGGATAGGGTGGAGGCCGTAGGTCAGTGGGCCATGTTGCTCCAACCAGACCAGGGGCATATAGAACAGGTGCGGACCCTGGCACTTCAGCTCTTTGACCAAACGAAAGGATTACACCGATCGAAAGAAGGTGACCGCGAGCTGCTGGAGATGGCCGCCCTGGCCCATGATGTAGGATTATATCAGGGCGGGGAGGGACACCAGCGGAGAGCCTTGGACCTGATCATGGAGGCCGAACTACCCCTGGACCGGAGAGATCAGATGATGGTGGCTTGCATCTCCCGCTACCATGGTTGCCGCTCACCGCGGGAGAACGACCGCGTCTTCAGAGACCTTAAGCAGAGGGACCGTAGACGTGTGCGAAAGCTCGCTGCCTTGCTGGCCATCGCTGATGCCCTGGACCGGGGACACGATTCCCGGGTGACCGGCGTGACCGCCGTGGTGTCGAAAAAGGAGGTCCGCCTTCAACTGGCAGGTAGTGGACCGTTCATACTGGAACGGGAATGGGTCGGGTATAAACAATGCCAGTTCGAAAGTGTGTTCAGTAGGAGGGTCTGCCTTGAACAATGAGGCGGACAAAGGGAAGGTCACATCCTTCCTCGACGTGGGCACCAATTCCGTGAGGCTGCTGGTAGTGCGCATCAACGCCAATCGTTCCTACACGGTCATCAGCGAACAGAAGGAGATAGTAAGGCTTGGGGACACCGAGTTCGGGGAAGGTGTGTTGTCAGAGGAGGCCATCGATAGGACGATCAGGGTGGTAAAGAACTTCTGTGATCTCTCCCGGACATATGGCGCCACGGAGTTCGTGGCCATGGCAACCTCCGCCACTCGTGAGGCCATCAACCGGATGGACCTTGTTGA
This sequence comes from Methanomassiliicoccales archaeon, assembly GCA_035527755.1. Taxonomy (NCBI): domain Archaea; kingdom Methanobacteriati; phylum Thermoplasmatota; class Thermoplasmata; order Methanomassiliicoccales; species Methanomassiliicoccales archaeon. Next base: position 29,156 of record DATKZX010000004.1, read on the forward strand.
CCGGTTAAAGGATGTCACTGGACTGGAACTGGAGATCATCTCCGGAATGGAAGAGGCACGTCTGATATACCTAGGAGTATCCAGCGGACATCACATTGGACGGAAGACCTCCTTGTTCATTGACATCGGAGGGGGAAGCACGGAACTGGTGCTGGGTGACCAGCTTAACTACTCGTACCTGGAGAGCTTGAAGGTCGGGGCCATCCGCCTCACCACCATGTTCGTGAAGAAGGTCGAGGGACCGGTATCGGAAGACATACTGAACAAAATGCGCAAGTACGTGAAGAGCGCGCTGGTCCGTGGGAAGAGAGAGATCGTGCAGAGCAAGGTGAGTCTGGCCTTCGGCAGTTCCGGTACCATCGTCAATCTCTCGGAGATCTTAGCAAAACATGACAGTTCCGCCCATCTAGGCATTATCCGTCATTCGCAGTTGAAGAAAATTCTTCCCTACCTGTCCAACATGGACCTGAATACCAGGCGAAAGGTGCCAGGGATCAATCCTGAAAGGGCGGACATCATCGTGGCCGGTGCGGTGATACTGGAGATGATCATGGAGGAACTGAAGCTGAGCGAGATCGCCGTAAGCTCACGCAGCCTTCGTGATGGGATGCTCCTGGACTATCTCGGAGGTTTGCAGGAGTTCCCTGGATATCGCGAGCTATCGGTGAGGGAAAGAAGTGCGATACAGCTCGGACGGACGTGCTCTGTGGACGAGGAGCATGCCCGAAGAGTGATGACCATTGCCCTAGAGCTGTTCGACAGCGCCGCCAAGAAAGGGCTTCATGGTTTCGGTAAGGAGGAACGGGAGCTACTGCATCATGCCGCGTTCCTGCACGATGTGGGGGATTTCATCTCCTTCAACGATCATCATCTTCATTCGCATTACATCATCTGCCACGCCGAGCTCTTGGGATTTTCGAGCCGCGAGGTGCTTATCATGGCCAATGTGGCCAAGTATCATAGGAAGCGCACCCCCAAGGTCCGGTCGGTGGACCTGAAGGACCTGGATGACATCGATAAGCGAGTGGTGCTGCACCTTTCCACGTTTCTGCGGATGGCCGAGAGCCTGGACAGGTCTCACTCCAACCTGGTGCAGAGCGTGCACTTCAGCAAGGTAATGAAAAATTCGGTGAGGCTGATCGTGACCGCCAGCGGGGACCCGCAGCTTGAGATGTGGCGTTTGGAGGAGGACCGCAAGGCTTTCGTGAAAGCTTTTGGAAAAGAATTACAAGTGATACTGAACCGCATCGAAAGTTAAAGAATAAAAGGTAAAATCGAATTTAAAGGGTTTGGCTGGGTAATAAAAAAAACCTACTTGGTCTTCTTCATTATTTTCATCCAGCCGCCACTCTCGAACACCGCGAGACTTCTCTTTCCCAAGGTCTTTTCGAACTCGTCCCAGGAAACGATCTCTAGCCTTGCGTTGTTGCCCTTCGTGAACTGAATTCCGTTAGTGCCCTTCACGCGACCGGGCTTGAGACCCTTTTTCTTCGCGATGTCCTTGGCCTTGTCTAAACTAATCTTCTCCATCACCAAAGAATTACCTCCTCGATAATCGACCACTCTGGCCTATTACCCAGTAAGTAATGGAAATATTCTATATATAAAATTTATCGTATAAAGAATTAAATCCAGCGTTCATTTACTTATATAATATGCCCTGTTAATTCTCAGGTAACCCAGATAATTATACACACTGTATGAATTTGAAAACCATGCTGGGTCGATGACTGGCTAGTGCTGGAGGGAGCAAGGTTATATGCCCCGGTTGGGATAACCTCGGGAGCATTATGAGCCTCTTCGGTTCTTCTGGTATACGAGGTTTGGTCGGAAAGGACATAAACGTCGAGCTTTGCGTCAAGATCGGTCGTGCAGTTGGAGAAATGGCCGGCATTGTCGTACTAGGAAAGGACCCGCGGACCAGCGGGGATATGGTGATGAACGCGCTTATGGCCGGACTTATCGAGGCAGGGGCTGAACCATACCGAGCGGGAATGATCCCCACACCAACACTGGCCTACGCCGCTTCCCATTTCGACTGTGGGCTAATGGTCACCGCCTCACACAATCCCCCGGAGTACAACGGGGTGAAGATGTGGAACCAGGATGGCAGTGCCTTCGATGGAGATCAGACCGCAGAGGTTGAACGGCTCATAACTAGCGGAGGCAAGAGGACCGCATGGAATTCCATGTTCCAGGAGCAGAGATGGGAGGGAGCAGTCGATGAGCACATCAACGCCATCCTCGAAGAGGTGGGTCAGGCCGATCGCCCTTTGGTGCTTGACTGCGGTTGTGGGGCTACTGGAACGGTCAGTCCCCGCACGTTCAGTGAGATGGGCTGCGAGGTCTTGACCCTCAACGCCAATCCAGATGGTATGTTCCCTGGTCGGCCCTCGGAGCCTTCTGAGGAGAACTTGAAGGACCTTATGAACTTGGCCAAGGCCAAGGGCGTGATGGGCATCGCACACGATGGCGACGGGGATCGCATGGTGGCTGTGGACGAAAAAGGTCACTACGTCAGCGGAGATCGTCTTTTGGCCTTGTTCGCCTCCTTGATGGAGATCGACGATATGGCCGCACCGGTCGATGCCTCCATGGTATTGGATGATATCGTAGGACGAACGATAACGCGCACCAAGGTGGGGGATGCGTTCGTATCTGAGGTTATGAAGAAGAAGGGGCTGCCTTTCGGAGGAGAACCTTCTGGTACGTTCATCTTCCCCCGGATCAGCTACTGTCCCGATGGTATCCTGGCCGGAGCCACCTTGATAAAGCTCCTTGAAGGGAGACCGCTCTATGAAATGGTAAATGCTCTGCCCAGTTATTGTTCGGCACGCTCATCTTTCTCTTTCAATTCCGAGGATAGGGAGAGAGTGCATACCAGGCTGGCAGAGGAGATGGGGTCCGTGGAAGGGGACCTGAGCACTGTGGACGGATTCCGAGTCGACCTCGGCCACGGTTGGATGCTGGTCCGCCTCTCCGGCACAGAACCTAAGATCAGGCTCACCGCCGAGGCCCGGGACCAGAAGGACCTGGAAGCGATCGTGGACCTGGCTAGCACGCGAGTGAGGAAGGCTTTGGGCTAAGCAGACATTTAATAGATAGCACCTATTGACAAGTGGAAGGAGAGAAATGAAAGCCCTCATCCTAGCCGCCGGCGATGGCACCCGACTCAGACCCCTTACCAGCAACAAACCCAAGCCTCTGCTCACTGTGGCGGGGAAACCTTACCTGGCACACCTTGTACAAGCTCTGAAGGACGCGGGTATCAAGGACCAGACCATCCTGGTCGGCTGGAAGAGCAATAAGGTGAGGGAGTTTTTTGGCGACGGACAGCATATGGGGGTGGACCTAACATACCTGGAACAGAAGGAAAGGTTAGGCACCGCCAACGCTATCGGCGTGGCCGAAGGGATCATCCAGGAAGATTTTGTATGCGTCAACGGGGATGTCGTCATGGCCCCGGAATCGATAGCAGAGCTGGTAACCGCGTTCCAAAAGGACCGGCGGCCTATCATGGGGACGGTGGAGGTCCCCGACCCCTCCCGCTTCGGAGTGGTCGAGCAAAAAGATGGGAAACTGGTACGTGTCTGGGAGAAGCCGTCGAACCCTCCGTCCAACCTTATCAACGGCGGTATCTTCGGTCTCACTCCCGAGGTCTTCGATCTGATCCATAGGACAGAACGGTCCTCCCGGGGCGAGTACGAGTTCACAGACACCTTGAACATGATGTCCGCTGAGATGGACGTGAGGGTCCATCGCATCGTGGGGGAATGGATAGACGTAGGTTATCCTTGGGAATTACTACGAGCCAATGAATACCTCATGGGGCGTTTGAAACGGAATGTCCGTGGCACGGTGGAGGAAGGCGCTGTGATCAAAGGCAACGTCGTCGTCGAGGAAGGCGCTGTGATCCGCAGCGGGAGCTACATCGAAGGACCGGTCTACATCTCCAAGGGATGCGATGTCGGACCGAACTGTTACATCCGCCCTTCCACCTGCCTCGGTGAGGGGGTCAAGGTAGGGAACGCGGTTGAGGTGAAGAACTCCATCATCATGCAAAGGACCAACGTACCGCACCACAATTACATAGGGGACAGCGTGATCGGTGAACGGTGCAATTTCGGCTCAGGGACCAAGGTGGCCAACCTGCGTTTTGACGACCGCGCTGTCAGGGTATCGACCAGGGGGCAGCTCATAAACTCCGGAAGAAGGAAGTTAGGCGCCATCATCGGTGATGATGTGAAGACCGGAATAAACGCCATGATAGAGCCCGGGGCCGTCATCTGGGAAGGTACCATCATCGGGATGGGGGCGTTGGCCCGGGGGAACATAGGGCCGAACAGCAGGGTCCTTTAAAGGTCCACGACTGGAAGCTCTATACTACTACCTTGATGATCGTAGGCCTGCCAACTATTTTCATCGTACGGCAAGCATGTGATGATGTGGACCATACCATAGCGACGGAAAAGTTCCAGGTCCTGCCTGGAAGGTCGGTTGCTGTAACCGGGGTGAGAATGGATGGTGCCGACCACCGTATGATCGATGGGCAGCATGTGCAGCATCACCAGCGCGGAGTCCTTCCCCTGAAGTGTTCCAGGCACCAGCAACAGTTCCGAGATAACGCCTTCCTCGACCCTCAGCATAGCCATGAACTCGTTCGGCAGGCTGTCCCTTGACGCTTGGTTCACCATTTCCATGAGGGAGCGGTCGATACTTTTGACCCTCTTCAGCACAACGCCCCCATGAGCTTTTCACGTGTGCGGGCGTAAAAACCTTTGCCGAAATTGACGAAACGAGCCTTATCGGGCGCTGCCTGGAACTCCACGGTCTCATTCCCGGCCATCATCATCTCCTGTTGCCCATCGACCACGACCACGCACTCCTTCGGCCGGACTATCTGCACTGATATACGACTACTGGCCGGTACCACCAATGGGCGAGCGGCGAACTTGAACGGGGCCATAGGGGCGATGACAAGCGCCTCCACCCGTGGGTCGATGAGGGGAGCCCCCAGGCTCATGGCGTAACAGGTGGAGCCGGTCGGGGTCGCCACCACGATCCCGTCCGCTCGCACGTTGACAGCCATCTCCCCGTCCACGAACACCTGGAAGTGGCGGATCTTGGCCACATGGGCCGTGTGCAGCACCGCCTCGTTCATTGCGTCGAGCATGCGTCTGCCCCCGACCACGGTCTGCAGCTTTGTCCTCCACTCCAATTCGTAATTGTCGTTCAGGAGGTTGTCGATCCCCTCTTCCATCTCTTCCTCCGAAACCACCGTCAGAAATCCTAGATCACCAGCGTTGATACCGAACATCGGTGCCTTATTGTGCTGCAGTGCACGCAGGATGGTGCCGTCACCGCCCACGGTGACCATTATGTCAACGTCCATATCATCGATGCGGTGCCCTTTGACCTTGAATCGCTGGGCCATCTCATTTTCCAGCAGCACCTCGTGTCCTTCAAGGAGATCGATCGCTTTCCTTGCAATGCGCGGGGCATCGGGAATGTCCATGTTCACGCTCATACCGAACTTCATAGTAACCACCTCAGAGCCTCGGGGTCGCCAACTGCCAGCGTGTTCGCTCTGGACTTGAGGTCCAACGGCATATCCAGCACGGACCCGTTCATATCGTAGAGCTCCCCACCGGCCTCCCTAAGGATCAATGCACTGGCGGCTATGTCCACCACTCGCAAGGACCTCGCATAGATCTCGGAATTGAGATAGAAGCCGTCAGCCAGGCCGGCAGCCACCAGGCACATCTCCAAAGAGGAGCACCCCATCGAACGGGTCCGCCGTGCCTTATGGACCACAGCGTTGGTGGCCTTGGAAGAAAATTTTCCTAGATAGACCATGAGCACCGATCCGTCCTGTTGGAATGGGCGAGCGTGGATGGTACGCCCGTTCCAAGTGGCCCCTTTCCCCTTCTCCGCGTAGAAAGTATCCTCGGTGACCAGGTTGCGTACGATGCCGTGGGTCACATCGTTCATGCTCTTTGTCCCCACGGCCAAGGAAACGCTGTAGAACGGTATGCCCATCAAGGCGTTGTATGTGCCATCGACAGGGTCCATGATCAATGTTCGATCAAAACCACGATCGATGAAGCCAGCCTCCTCGCTAAGCACATTGAGGGGGACATTCCTCTCGTCCATCATCCTAAGAAGAGCTTCTTCGGCCACCTGGTCGATACGGCAGGTGGGGGTGCCATCCGCCCCCATGCTCACCTCTTCTGCCCTTTCTTCGAACTCGCAGTGGCCATCGATCTCACCGGCCACCTTCTCGGCCAGCCAATACAATGTCTCCTTCATCGCTTTGGATATTGACGGAGGATTATACATAATTGCACCAGTGGAAATAGCTAATACATTGCAGGGCGTTGCCTCAATGCCTCAGGGGGCTTGAGGGATCTTTTGAGCGAGGACATCATTTCATTATCTGGAAAAGGGGAGGTCAAGGACATCGGCGGGAAAGCTCGCAACCTGACGGACCTAATGGCCGACGGGTTCCCGGTCCCTGAGGGGATCGTCATCGGTACCGCAGCCTACGAACGGTTCCTGAACGCCAATGGACTAAGGCCGCGCATCGAAGAGATACTACGGACCCTGGATCACAGCGACGGTCTGAAGGTGGCACGCTGTGCGGAATCGATCCGCGGATGGGTGCTATCGACGAAAATGGAAAAAGGGTTGGTGGACAACCTTCACATGGAGATGTCAACCCTTGGACCAGAGGGCCTATGGGCGGTTCGTTCGTCGGCCATCGCAGAGGACCTGGAGCAGGCATCCTTCGCCGGCCAGCAGGACACCTTTCTGAACGTTTCCCTTGAACTTGTAAGCGACCATATCAAAAAGTGCTGGGCCTCATATTGGAACGACCGGGCGATCAACTACCGTCACGACAATAAGATAGGACATCTGGACTCCGGTATGGCCGTCATAGTCCAACGCATGGTCAATGCTGACTCCTCGGGCATCATGTTCACATCAGACCCTGTCAGCGGAGAGGAGCGCATCATCATAGAATCGAGCTGGGGATTGGGAGAGTCGATCGCCTCCGGCCTGGTGACGCCGGACCGTTTCGTCTGCGACCCTCGAACCGGCGAGCTTAGGGAATCCGTCATCGGCAGTAAGGCCAAGGCCATTTTCCTCTCCCCCGAAGGGGAGAAGGTGGTGGACGTTCCTGCCGCTGAGCAGAAGCGAGCCTCCCTGAGCCGAGCGAACGTGGAGAAGGTCGCCAAACTGGGGCGTGCCCTTCAGGAACATATGGGGAGCCCACAGGACATCGAATGGGCGGCCGAGGGGGATAAGATATATCTGCTACAGTCCCGCCCGATCACCACCATCGGCGGGGACCACACCTTGTGGACCCGAGCCTATGGTGATGAGTATTGGGCGGACGTTACCTCGCCCTTGTTCTTTTCCGTTTTGGGACCATGGTTGACCAAGTACGTCAATTGGGAAGGCAGCGCCATCATGGGCTATTACGAGCTGACCGATAAAGAACTACTACACATCCACAAAGGACACGTTTATTTCAACGCCGAGGTACTGGAGGGAATGCTGGTCTACAACCCTAAGTTCTCACGCACCAAAGAACTGCTCAATTACTTCCCGGAAAAGGATCAGGCTCGCATAGCTAACGCCAAGACCAGGACGTTCAGGAGGTTGCTGGCGGAGGTCAGGATCGCCCTGCTGGACCGGGATGGCGTCATACTTAGCACCGACAAGGCCTATAAGAAATGGGCCTCTGGCTTCTTGGAATGGGCCGAGACCTTCGATGCCATGGACCTAACGGAGATACCGGACGAGAAGCTGGAAGACCTTGTGTGGGAAATGGAACGGCGGATCGTAAAGCATTATCGCCTTATTCGTTACGGAATGGTGACCCACTCCATAGGCACCAACATGATGGTCAAACGCTGGCTGCAGGATTGGCTAAATGATAGCTCAGGTGCTCTCTACTCCAGGGTGATCAGCGGCCTTAAGGGCAATAAGACCATCGAGACCAATATAGCGCTCAATAAACTAGCCGATGTGGCAAGGGATGACCCATACGTTCGAGGCAACGTCCTTGGTCTGAGCTCCAGGGAGATGACGGCCAAGATGAATGATGACCCCAAGATGAGCGGTTATCGGGAAGAGTTCGTTTCTTTCCTCACAGATTACGGTCATCGCTCGCATACCAGGGAGCTGTACTTTCCTCGCTGGGGCGACGATCCTCGATTGGTCGCGGACATCGTACGTTCGCTGGTGTCCTCATCCCGCTTGGACCTGAAGGAAATGGAAAGACGCAGGATCAAGGAGAGGGAGGAAGCGGAGAAGGACATCCTTGCCAAGATAAGGGACCTCGATAAGGGCTACTTCAAGGCCGGCATATTCCGCATCGTCATGCATTTCGCTCAGACCTACCTTATATTCCGGGAGAACCAGCGCTACTTCCTTGACCATATTTTGTACAGAGAGCGGAGGATATACATGGAATTCTCCCGAAGGTTCTTGTCCAAGGGCTGGATAGGAGAAGGAGAGGACATATTCTTCCTGAGCAAAGAGGAGATATTCGCCCTGGCCAAAGGGATCGGTAAGGAAGCGTTGGCGATGATACCGGAGCGCAAGAATGTGTTCCATCAGTGGAAGGGAGAGCTTCCGCCCAAGTTCCTGAAGGGGAGTGTAGAGTTCGACGATACCGTTGTGGTGACCGGGAGCGCGGTCAGGCTCACGGGGACATCTGCAAGTCCGGGGATAGCCTCCGGCCCGGTGCGGGTGGTTGAGTCGATAGAACAGCTCTCCGAGGTGAAAGAGGGGGAGATCCTCATCACTTCCAACACAGACCCCGGATGGACCGCGGTCTTTTCCAAGATCGGGGGGCTCATTACAGAGACTGGCGGTATCCTTTCCCATGGAGCTGTGGTTTCCAGGGAATACGGAATTCCGGCAGTGACCGCGGTCAAGAGCGCCACAAAAATATTCATAACAGGTCAGTGGATAACCCTTGACGGCAACGAAGGCTTGATCTATATCAGGGAAGGATGATTCCAGTGGAAACGGATATAATTCACGAGCATGGCGAACAGAAGAACTGGAACGAAAGTTTCTATTTCAGCTTCTATGACCGCGGAAACGACATTTGCGGCTTCATGCGCCTGGGCTTAATGCCCAACAAGAACGAGAAGATGCTGTTCTGCTTCTTCATGATGCCCGACGGCTCCATAGTGGGGACCAAGGACAACGTGGAGTTCGATGGCAGCGAACTGAACGCCAAAGGCCTGACCTTTACCAAGGTGGAGGATGAAAAGGTCTGGAACTTAAAATTCGAAGGTGAACTGCCCACGCATATGAAGGGCGAGGAAACCGTCTCGAAGGTCGTGTTCGATCTGAGGTTCGAAGGTGTAAATCCTATGTTCAACTATCGCGAGTGCGTCACCGGCGACAAGGAAGCCATGGCGGCGTCGGTAGCCTCTGAGCATCTGGAGCAGATGGGCAAGGTCCTAGGACAATTGACCATCGACGACAAGGATTATTACATCAAGGGACTGGGCGAAAGGGACCACTCCTGGGGCGAGCGCGATTGGACCGCTCCCAGGGCATGGGTATGGCTGACCTGTCAGTTCAACGATGGCTATGGCTTCAACGTGACCAAGATGTACATGGACAAGGGCGACATCGACGCCGGCTTCATCTATGTGGACGGAGAGACCCTGCCCATCGTCAAGGTGGACATGGTGACCGAATATGACGCTGACGGAAGCCCCAACACGCTGTACATGGCCATGTACGACAAAGATGGCGTTGTTTACGGTGTAAAAGGCGAGGTCAAGAGGAAGGTCGTCATGGAGTTCAAGGGCGAAGACAACCGCGGCTCCATAATGTTCGAGAATCTGGCCCGCTATCGCATCGACGACGGCAGCGACGAGGTCGGTTTCGGCATAGCCGAGTATCTGTTCAGAAAGTGAACCGGCCCATCCCCTCCCTGATCAGCCTGACCAGGGAGAGGTTGGAGGAGTATTCGTCGGCTAGCTCCCTAGCATGGTCCTTGGGAATACCGTCCCGGACCAGTGCCAGGTAGAATTGTCGACCCTCCTTGTTGGCCCGTCGCCTCATGCGCAGGTACGCTATCGTCAAATGCCACATCAATACTGGTATCGCCGCGGCCGCGACTATCACGGCCTGGCGGTCGCCAGTTTTTTTATTTTTTTTCGATGACATCGGCTTGGCGCCTCATTCATCTTTTTTGCTCGCCCCGCCCACTATGTTCTTGAGCATTCCACCCAGGCTCAGATTGGACATGTACTCCTTGGTCAGTTCGAACGCTTGATCCTTGCTCATTCCCGCATCGTTTAAGGCCTTGTAGAAGGCTGCCACAGACTCTCCGAACTTGGTACCTTCCTGAGCTCCGTAAAGGACCTTGGTCACACTGTCGAGCAGCTTCGGCACATGCTCCGACAGCACAGCGAATATCTGCCCTAACTGTTCCGCATCTGGCATTTCTTTGTCCGTCATCTTTCTCACCTCATCGATATCGTGATCTGCACTTGTTTCTGTATCTCGGCCCTATCTTGTTCTCGCTTGTGCCATGTTTTCATACATCTTCGTATGAGTGGTCACTTTACTTGGAGAGACCGAGCACCTGTGACCACTTCCTGACCACCTCTTCCGATAGCCGATAGGTCTTTTCCTGCCTACCAGCTTCCTCGATCACCAGCTTCTGCCTCACCAGATCGCTAAGTTTTCCTCTGACGATCCGCCTTGAGGAGCTTCCGCGCCGCGCCTTGAGCTCTTCTGTCAGCTGAGATATGTTCAGACCCGGGTGGTCCAGCAGTAAACGAAGAAGGTCCTTGGATATGGGGTCCTTGACCTCTGGAACGATCGTTTCGACCGAGACCACTCCGAATTTCTGGTACAGGTCCATGAGACGGAAGTACTTTCCAACCGTTTCCTGGAAATTTGCAAGCTGAGACACCAGCTCGCTGTAGGGCACGGAAACCTGACGGACGGCGTCCTCCAGATGAGCGATACGCTCGGTCAGCTCCTCGATCCGCTTGGATTCGTCCGTTCCCGCCACGGTGCATCATGCCACTGAAACGCTTAATAATTTGTCAGTTATGGCGAGAACATGAGCGAGGCTAAACTGCCCATCGAGACCACCGCGTTCCCTGGAGTGTTCCGTTCCGGCGAGATGCTGTTGACCCGGAACCTGACCCCTGGACGGAGGGTTTACGGGGAGAGGCTCTTCTCTCAGGATGACCTTGAATATAGGGAATGGGTGCCGGACCGAAGCAAACTGTCCGCCTATCTTAGGAAGGGGGGTAAGTGCTTTCCTTTCTTGCATGATTCCCACGTCCTTTACCTGGGGGCTGCTAGCGGCACCACCTCCAGCCATGTCTCCGATCTAGTGCCTGAAGGACGGGTCTATTGCGTGGAGATATCCCCCAGGTCCTTCCGAGACCTGGTCGGGGTCTGCGAAGGACGACCTAACATGATGCCCATACTTGGGGACGCCACCAAACCGGACGATCTGGCATTCCTGGTGGAAAGGGCGGACGTGGTCTACCAGGACGTAGCCCAGAAGAACCAAGCCGGCATCTTCGCCAAGGCCATGAAGCGGTTCCCAGCGAAATGGGGCATGTTGGCAGTGAAGTCTCGTTCGGAGGACATGAGACGGGAACCGCGCGAGATCTTTCAAGAGAGCGCCGAACTGCTCATACGAGAAGGTCTGAAAGTCAGGGAAATGGTGGAGCTAGCTCCTTTCGAAAAGGACCATGCCATGATCGTTGTGGAAAGACCGTGATCCCGGTTCACAGCCATTTCTCGAAACATATGCTCCATGGTGACCATTTCTTTCGTTCTTCGCAAGGAAAGCGCCGATAACCGAGCGATGAGTACAGTTCGATGGCTTTCCTCTCCAACCCGTTCATGATGAGACGCGCTATCCCCTTGCGCCCCATCCTCGGGGTCACGAACAAACGCTTGAACTCGGCGGTGGTCTCATCCCAAGGTTTTATCGCTCCGCACCCCACCGCCTTACCGTTCAACGATACCAATAGGAATCCCGCCAAGGGCGAACGGAATTGATCCGAAGGGGGAGGGTCGATGGTCGTCTCTCCATAGAGCCAGTCGAGATCTCTTCGCATCTCCCACATCAGATCGATCATCTCTGATAGTCCTGGATTCCCTATACTTATCTTTACGACCCCTCCCCCGAAAATGCTTCCGAAGGGCCGACCATTTCGTCCATCTGATCGATGAATCAGGATTCAGATAAATATCGATAACCCCTCCCGGCTATCATACATGATGCAACGGTGATGAAACTGCCCAATGTCTACGGTATCGGTTTCAAGGGCGACCTCTTCCTGATGGTCTACAATCCCAAGAGGGTAGGGTGGGAAATGCCAGGAGGAAAATTGGAAGATATGGAGACCCCGTTGGAGGGGGTGCGGAGGGAGTTCCTCGAGGAATGCGGATTTGACTTTCAGGTCCTGGACTGCCGACCCATGGGACCGGTGGTGGTCTTCGCTGGTCTGTTGGGAGAGCATAGAGGGGACAGTGAAATGGGCTGGGAGCTGATGGACGAGCTGCCAGACAATCTGGCTTTCCCGGAATGCGAATATCGGGAGCAGATTGCTTGGGCCAGGAAGGCGGTGTTTTCCAAGCTGGGCATGAGTCGAACTCTTAAATAGTATGAGTGAAATAGACGGTCACTTCGCCGCCACCAACGAAGTTAAATCATTTAGATAACAAAATAGGATGATGTTCACATGGCAAGAATGCACGCCAGGAGAAGGGGCTCTTCCCGTTCCCGAAGACCTTTGATCACGGAGAACCCAGAATGGGTACCTCTGTCCAAGGACGAGGTAATGGAGATGGTGGTCAAACTAGGAAAGGAAGGTATGACCAGTTCCAAGATCGGATTGGTATTGAGGGACCAGCACGCTGTGCCCAGCGTCAAGCTGTCTACCGACAAGTCGGTGATGGAGATCCTCCACGAGAACGACCTGTCCCCGAAGCTTCCCGAGGACCTTATGGCTCTGATGAGAAAGGCCATAAATCTGAACATTCACGTTCAGAACGGCAACCGCGGTGACATCGCAAACCGCCGGGGCCTGCAGCTGGTGGAGTCCAAGATCAGAAGGCTTGTGAAGTACTACAAGCGCTTGGACATCCTGCCCAAGGATTGGAACTACTCCTTGAAGAAAGCTGAGCTGCTCATCGAGTGAGTGGGACATGGACGGCTCCGTCCAATTGCCCGAAAACCTCTTAACCCGCTTTTCCAACGCGGCCAATGCAGTGCGTAAGTGCACCGAGGCCCGCGTATTTTCTCATAACGACGCCGATGGCATTGGTGCCGCTAGCGTGCTCACGTCCATGCTCGCACGTTCGGGCAAGGGATGTCAGACCTCCATGCTCAAAGGGTTTGATTTTAAGACGATCGAGGAGGGGGTAGTGTCCGGGGTCGACCTGCTGATCGTGGCCGATATGGGCTCCGGCAACTTGAGCCAGCTGGAATCACTAGGTTTACAGACGATCGTACTGGATCACCACCGGCAAGAGAGGGACTCCGACAAGTTGCATCACCTGAACCCTTCGGTGTTCAAGGTGGATGGAGCCCGGTACGCCTGCGCCAGCACCCTTTCCATGCTTTTGGCGGTGACGGTAGATGAAATGAACTGGGACTTGCTGCCATTGGCCTTCACGGGCATGGTGGGGGACCGACAGCACCAACAGGGATTGAGCGGGGTCAACGCCCACCTCTATGCAGGAGGTAGCGCAAAAGGACTGGTGCAGGAAAAGAAGGGTTCCCTATTGCTTCCCGGTCCGGTGGGTGAAAGCCTAGCGCGCTCCACACATCCTTTCATCAGAGGGGTCAGTGGAGATCCCCAAGGGGTCGCACAGCTGCTGAATGAGGCAGGACTGCACGGTGAGACGACCTGGGATGCTTTGGACGAGGGGGGACGACGCAAACTGTCATCGCTGGTGTCACTCAAACTCCTGGAACAGGGAGGAACCCTAGGAGGTCTGGAGGATACCTTAGCCCCGGACTACTTCTTTCCCAATGACAACTCCCGGGCCGGCCATATGACCAGATTGGTCAACGCCTGCGGGCGGGTGGGTGAGACCGCCCTTGGACTGGCCGTCCTGTTGGGCGAGGAAGAGGCCCAGGATAAAGCTGGGTCCTTGGCCCACGATTACGACGAGATGCTGCTGTCCTCGGTCAAGAGGACGGTGGAGAGGGGTTTGTCCAAGGAAACCGCCATCCAATACTTCGAATCACCGCATAAGGAGGTCTCCAGCGAACTGTGCGGCATTATCATGCAGTGGGTAGGGGACCAGGATAAGGCCACCATATGCCTGACCAGAATAGACAATGAGTTCAAGGTCTCGTCGAGGGGGACCAGGAAGTTGGTGGACAAGGACGGTCTGGACCTTTCGGTCGCTATGCGGGACGCGGCGGCGACGGTCGGAGGGGTCGGTGGCGGACATAATATCGCCAGTGGGGCCACGTTCCCCTTGGGGAAGGAGATCGATTTCATTCAGGCCTTGGATGATATCGTCTCAAAACAGATGGGGCGGACTACCGCCAAGTGACATTGACCTGATCGGTACGGAATCGTTGGTCAACCACGGTCGACTCCAATGAATGCCTTATGCCAGATCGATGCATCATTATTCCGGTCCAAGCGATCATAGCCCCATTGTCCATGCACAAGGTGCGGTCGGGAACGTACATACGGGCTCCACGAGCCTCGGCCATTTCCTGGACCATTTTCTGCAGGCGCTTGTTCTGCACCACGCCTCCGCCCAGCAGGACCTCATCCTTCTCGATGTGGGCCATAGCGCGTTCCGTCACCTCGGTGAGCATGGCGAAGCAGGTCTCTTGCACGCTGTAGCAGACATCCTCCACACGCTCACCACGGTTACGATGAGCGACCGCCGCCGTTAAAATGCCGGAAAATGCCATGTCCATACCCTTTACTGAATAGGGCAGGTCCAGCAACTTGCTCCCTTGAGCAGCGGCCTTTTCGATCTTTGGACCGGCGTAGTAGCCCAGACCGATCTCGCGACCGAGTTTGTCCAGCATATTTCCGATGCCGATGTCCAACGTCTCTCCGAATATGCGGTAACGGCCGTTGGCGAAAGCGATCACCTGAGTGTTGCCACCGGAGGCGTACAACAGAACCGGGTCCTGGGCCAGCGTCTTTATTCTTCCGATCTCCAGGTGTGAGATGCAGTGGTTGACGCCCATTATCGGGACACCTAGACTTAGAGAGAGGGCCCTGGCACCCGTTGCCACGGTACGTAGACAGGGACCGAGCCCCGGACCTTTGGAGAAACATACCAGGTCGATGTCCTTGAAGGACAATCCAGAACGTTCGATTGCCAGGTGGACAAGGGGCACTAAACGTTCGGCATGATGGTTGGCCGCTTCCCGGGGATGAATACCGCCCTCGACCGGACGATACATCTCCATCTCGTTCGCCAGCACATTTCCGTTCTGGTCCACGATACCCACCCCCACTGTGTGGGCGGTGCCCTCTATCCCCAGGCAGTACATCTTCTTCTTACTGGCCCTCGGCCAGTCCCTTAAGTTTGTTCAGGATTATGATGGCCCCCTCGAACACCTCATCGTCCACCACTAGTATGGGAAGGTTGCGATCGAGCAGTTCGTAATAGGCGGCCTCGGCCAATCCTTCGGCCTCCGAGGTATTCACTATACGCATATCTAGACCATCTGGCAATCGAGCCTTGATGTAATCACATTTCTGGCAGTCGGGCTTAGTGAAAAGAATGATCTCCGTCATTTCGCTCAGAGCATGCAAGAAACTGCTACTAATAAAATTTGCTCGGACCAACCATTGTTCCAGTCCGATTATTTTATAGGCTGTACTACGAAAGGCATATACATTAGAACATCTTACGGCAAAATCCTAAGGGCTCATGGTCTAGCGGTTATGACGTCTCCCTGACATCCCTTCCCCGGAAGGGTCAGAGCGGAGGAGGTCTCCGGTTCAAATCCGGATGGGCCCACCATCTTCTTCTCCTTTGATGAATTACGGCCATTTTCAATATTATTTCAATGTATTATTATTGAATATAAAATAATACTAATGATGGGGTAATATTGATCAGATGTCTCTATGTTGATGACGAACTTAGGTTGTTGGAGATCACTAAGGAATTCCTTGAATTGAAGAACGATATCAGTATCACAATTCATGATTCTCCGATCCATGTGAATAAGACATTAAATGAGATGGAGTGCAACATTATTATCTCAGATTATCAGATGCCTGAGATGAATGGGATAGAGTTCTATAAAGCGATCAGAGCGACGGTTCGATCACGTACTTGCACATGTTGAAACCAACACCGAAGGTGTCCTTCTCAACCACCCTGAGGGGCATGTTCAGCCTCTCTTCGAAGATGGCCTCAAGCATACCCTCGTTCAACAGACACAGCGTTCTGCCCACGTCCGGTGCCTTGGAACAATCGTACTCATCCCTGATGATCAGAGTAACTGGGTGTAGGGAGAACACGACCAACTCGCCAAGCTCGTGAGCTAAATAAAAGTCCTTGATCTCGTGTATGAGCCCCTCGACATCGGTGGCCTTCATACGCGTTGATATCTCAGCCCCCATCTGCCGTCCGATGTCCTTTAAGATAGGGTCCATGTTGAACCCGATGGCCTCCATCCCTATGACGATGGACCGTATGGTGCCCTTGAGGAATGTGCTGGGTGTACCGATGGATCGGCCTATGGTGTTGGACACCGCCTTCTTGAGCTCCTCCCTGGGGACCACCGAACTGCCCACGGGGCGGGAGATGACATAGAATATCTTGCGGCGGTTGTCGTTGGGATCGTCCCGATATCCGATCAACCCTTCCTTGACCATCTTATCCAGGTGGACGGAAAGAGTGCTTTGGGCCTTACTAGTAAGAACTGCGATCTCGCTCAAGCTCAGGTCCCTTCGTTGCAGTTCGCTCAATATCTTCTGCCGGACCGGGTTTGATATCTGCCGGAGACCGGTGGTTGTAGAATAAACGTCAAAATCGGAGGACCTGCTGGGCAAAATAATCGTCAAGGTACAGATTAATGGTTTCTGTAAATAAACCTATCGTAATGATACGAAACATCGCCTTCCACATAACTTAATTAGATTGGCGGTCCTCCAGTTGATTAGAGAAAATGAAGATCGTCATAGATGGTGCGGTTCGCGAGATGCGAGCGGTCTGGTATGAGGAGGGTGCTGTGCACATGTTGGATCAAAAGCTCCTCCCCCATAAGGTCCAAGTGGTCAAGATGACCACCCACCACCAGGTAGCTGAGGCCATCCGGGACATGACCGTCCGGGGCGCCCCGGCCATTGGTGTGGCAGCGGCCTACGGAATGCTCTTGGCATCAAACAATCGAGAGGACCTAGAGGCGGCTACCAAAGAGCTCAAAGGGACCCGACCGACGGCCTTCGATCTGTTCTTCGCCGTCGATCATATGAAAGCTAAGATCGCTGCTGGCATCGATCCTATCAGGGCCGCGGATGATTATGCTGACACAATAGTGGAACGCTGCAGGCGCATCGGTGAACATGGTGAGCGCCTCATTAAGGACGGCGACCGCATCATGACCCACTGCAACGCCGGAGCCCTAGCCACAGTGGATTGGGGAACCGCCCTGGCACCGATACGTGAAGCGTGGCGCAAGGGCAAAGAGATATTCGTCTACGTTTCGGAGACTAGACCGAGGCTCCAGGGAATGAAGCTCACGGCCTTCGAACTAATGAACGAAGGTATACCCCACGCCATAATCCCTGACGGTGCCTCTGGCCACTTCATGCGGGAAGGTGTCGACCTTATCATAGTCGGTGCGGACCGCATAGCGGCCAATGGCGATTTCGCCAATAAGATAGGGACATACGAGAAAGCGGTGCTGGCCAAGGAACTAGGAGTGCCGTTCTACACTGCCGCCCCTCTCTCGACCTTCGACCTTTCAATAGAAAGGGGGGAGGACATCCCCATCGAGTACCGTGGCGAGGAAGAGGTGACGATGATCGACGGAGTGAGGATAGCTCCCATAGGCTCCAGGGCATTGAACCCCGGGTTCGATGTGACCCCAAGTAAATATCTGAGCGGGATAATCACTGAGAACGGGGTGCTTGATCCCAAGGACATACGAGAGAGTTTGAAGGGTGCACGGCTATGAAACAGGCTGCCATGCATGTGGTCCGTTACGGACGCTTGCTGTACGAGAAGGGTCTGACCAACGGCACGGGGGGGAACATCAGCGCCCGGGTCGGTGAAATGATGGTCATAACACCGTCAGGTACCTGCAAGGGGATGCTGGACCCAACAGAACTGGTCACGGTCGACATCGCAAGCGGCAAGGCCGTCAGCGGAACACCCTCCATGGAGACGCCATTTCACCTTACCATATACCAGGAGAGAAAGGACGTGAACGGCGTAGTGCACGTCCACCCCCGATTCTGCACACTAATGGCCTGTGCCGGTATCGAGATCACCCCGGGATTGACTCCGGAAGGATTGATGGTCCTGGGAAGGCATGTTCCCACGGTGCCATACGCCACCCCGGGTTCGCAAGACCTGGCATCGGCCTTGCGCCAGAAGATCAAAAACGCTGACGCATTTCTGATGGAGAGCCATGGGGCCATTTCTGTGGGCAAGGACCTAAAGGACGCCTTCCATCGATTGGAAACGCTGGAGTTTCACGCCGAACTACAGTATCGCTGCCTGATGTTGAACAAGGGGGGTCCGCTCCCTGAAGCGGAGATAAAACGCATTCTAAGGAATTGATATCATGATACTGATCACCAAATGGTTCGGGGTCTTCTTGTGTGAGGACACAGAGGTCCGCCAGTTCAAATTGTTCGAGAAGGAGCCGAAAATGGTCGCTATGAAGCTGGCAGCCATCCAGCGGGGAGAGATATTGCCAGAGGAACGAGAGCTGGCGGTGAGGCGCATGAAGGTGGCCGATCCGCGCCTCAAACCCCTGGGTAAGCCCATGGTCTTCGACTCCTCGTTCATCAAGCCGGAGAAGTACGGACTGACGTCGGACCTGATGCAGAAGGTCATGGTGGAACTTGGCAAGATAAGGGTGCGGGAGCCGTTGAGCGAGGACCGGTCCATAGCACAGGCGATCCGGGCGACCGATGATCTGATAGAAGATATCAATCTGCTCAGTGAACGTTTGCACGAATGGTATGGTGTCTACTTTCCGGAGCTGGCCGACCACGCCGTGGACGCGGAGTACGCCCGCTTCATCCATGAGATGGGTGACCGGCAGGTCATCATGGAGCATCTGGGCATCTCCCTAGAGTCAGTAGGCACAGACCTCGTGGACAGGGACCTGAATGTCATTCGAGGAATGGGAGGCACTCTGTACGAGCTGTACCGGCGAAAGGAGGCCTTGGACGCTTACATCCTGGAAGGAATGAACAGGGTGGCCCCTAACCTCACTTCGTTACTCAACCCCAATCTAGCAGCGCGCCTCATATCCTTGGCCGGAGGGTTGCAACGGCTGGCCAAGCTGCCTTCCAGCACCACCCAGTTATTAGGAGCGGAGAAGGCGTTGTTCTTGCACCTTCGTTCCGGAAAGAACCCGCCCAAGCACGGGGTCATCTTTCAGCATCCCTGGATAAACCGTTCGCCATTCTGGCAGAGAGGGAAGGTGGCGAGAAGTCTAGGGGGCAAGATCAGCATTGCCGCCAAGGTTGACGCCTACCACGGTGAGTTCATAGCCGACAAGTTGAAGGAGCAGATGGAGAAGAGGGTGGCTGAGATCAGAGAGAAATACCCCAACCCGCCCCAAAGGCAGCAGCGCCCGCAGAACAGGGGACAAAACCAACGGCATGGCCAGGGTCAGCGATATGGCCAAGGTCGCCGGCGATAAGCAAACTATATAAACGCTCCATCATTTCCCTCCAGAGGTAGCTATGTCGTGGACTCAACAGGAAGTCAGGGAGCTCAAAGAGGGGCGTTACATGCTGATCGATGGGGAACCCTGCAAGATCACTAACATTTCCACCTCCAAGCCCGGGAAGCACGGAGAAGCAAAAGCCAATATCGATGCTGTGGGCGTCTTTGATAATAAGAAACGCAACATCGTTCACCCGGTCAAACACAAGATCCAGGTGCCGATGATAGATAAGCGTAAGGCGCAGGTCCTATCGATCATGGGCGAGGAGGTCCAGTTGATGGACCTCGAGACCTATGAGACCTTTCAATTGCCCATACCCGAAGAGTACGTGGGGCAACTAAATTCCGGTGAGGAGATCATGTACATGATCGCCATGGACCGCCGTAAGATCACCAAGGTGTGATCGGAAATAGGAGGCCTCATGGCCCGCAGTGACCTTTTTGCCATGGCCAATTCCACCTTCGAGGAGGCGGAGTTCGTCATCGTGGGGGTGCCTTATGATGGTACCACCCGGCTACGTTCCGGGACCCGGAAGGCGCCAGCAGCGATCCGAAAGGCATCGAACATCTTCGACCCTTATCTTTTTGAGCATAAGTTAGATCTTTCCAAGGTCAGAGTGCACGATGCCGGGGACGTGGATTGCGGGTCCTCCTGTGACGACATGTTCAAGGCGGTGGAGGAGAAGGCTAGGAGGATCATCAATACTGGCAAGTTCCCCATACTCATAGGCGGAGAGCGCAGTATCACCTATCCTCTGGTAAAGGCATATGATGAGGTCGGCGTCATCAGCATCGACGCTCACCTGGACTTCAGGTCTGAATGCAACATGAAGTTCAACCACGCTTGCACGATGAAGCGGGTGGCGGAGATCGTGGGCATCGAGAACATCGTCCCTTTCGGCGTGCGCTCCATCTCTAAAGAGGAGCTTTTCGGAGAGCTGCCCAATTACGTTGATGCTTACCAGATCAGGGAAGGAGGATTGGACAACTCCTGGAAGAAAGCGCTCAACATGATGCGCAGAGAGAACGTCCTGCTCAGTTTGGACATGGACGGTATCGATCCCGGGTTCGCCCCTGGAACGTCCCGTCCCGAACCGTTCGGCCTGACCGGTTACGAGGTGAAGCGGTGCATAGACATGGTGGGAGACCGCCTAGTAGGCTTCGATATATCCGAGGTGCTACCCTCGCACGACCCAGGTGCCACCGCGGCATTGGCAGCGCGCCTCATCATGGAGGTCATAGCCATAGTCCATACCCGCCGTGGAGAGAAGTAGATGGATTGGTCACCCCTGATCTCAGCTTTCATACTGATATCGTTGACCGAACTGGGGGACAAGACCATGGTGGCGGTCATCACCCTTTCATCGAAGTACCCCAAGCGAACGGTGTTCTTCGGGTCCTTCCTTGGGTTGGCTGCGGTCACCGCAGTAGGAGTGCTCATCGGCGAGGTCCTGTTCCAGTTCGTTCCTTCGTGGATAGTTGGTCTAGCTGCAGGATCGGTCTTTATCATCTTCGGGGTCCTGACGCTGATACGAGAGGAAAAGGATGAAGGGGAGATCAAAGACAGAGGACGCTGGGGAGGGTTCATCACCGCTTTTGGTTTCGTCGCCCTCATGGAATTGGGAGATAAGACCCAGCTTTCTGTGATCACCCTATCCGCGGAGTCCGGAGCGGCCTTGATGGTGTTCATCGGAGCGGCGCTTGGATTCCTATGGCTGACGATCCTGGAGGTATCCCTTGGCAAGGCCATCGGTGAGAAGGTGCCCAAGGATTACATCCGTAAGGGGAGCGGAGCGGTCTTCATCATCTTTGGGATAATATTTCTGATCCAGCAGCTGTTGTGATCACTCTTCGAGCAGCTCCCGCAGCACTTTCTCGCACTCGTCCCCGCAGCGCTTGGCGGTAGCTTCGTCCTTGCCCTCGGAGTACACCCGGAATATCGGTTCGGTTCCAGAAGGCCTTACCAGGCTCCACCCGCCCTCGAAGTATATCTTGACCCCGTCGGTAAGGTCGATCTTCTCTTCGGCGAAGTGGACCTCCACCTGCTCCAGCACCCACTCCTTCTTTTCATCGGGACAGGTCAACTTCCTTTTGTCCAGACTGTAGCGGGGCACCTCCTTGAGCAGTTCAGAGAGCGGCCCCTTCTTGGCGATGATCTCCAGCATCTTGGCCATTGTCATGGCCGCGTCGCGGCAATGCTGATGTTCCGGGAAGATAAGCCCCCCGTTCTCCTCTCCACCGAAGACCGCACCGATCTCCATCATCTTACGTGCGACGATGGGGGCGCCTACCTTGGTGTAAAGAACTTGTCCGTTATGACGCTTGACCACCTCTTCCAGGCAGGAAGAGGTGCTGACCGGGGTCACGACTATTCCGCCGTCGTTCTCCTGGACCATGTAGGAGGCCACGACGGTCAGGGACTGGTCACCATAGACGTAGTTCCCTTGGTCGTCCACGAATATCGTACGGTCAGCATCGCCATCGTGGGCTATGCCCAGGTCAGCCCCGGTGGCCTTGACCACGGCCATGAGGTCCTTGAGATTTTCAGGTGTTGGCTCGCTGGGATGCCCAGGGAAAGTGCCCTGAGGGTTCCCGTTAAGAGTGATGGCCCTAACACCCAGCGAATCCAGCAGACCAGGGGAGGTCACCGAACCGGCGCCGTTGGCGCAATCCAAGACCACGGTGAGGTTCGCTTCGGCGATGGCTGATCGATCGACCGAGCGCCGAATGGCGTTGGTGTAGGAGGTCCCCACTCCCTCCAAACGAGAAATGGAACCGACATCCTTCCACCCAGGGAGACCAAAGCTGCGCTCAAAATAGATGCGCTCGATACCTTCCTCCTTGACCCTTGGCATCTCAGTGCCGTCGTGGTCCACACATTTGATGCCGTTGTACTCCGGCGGGTTGTGGGAGGCGGTGATCATGACCCCACCCTTGACCCCGGAGTGTTTCACGTAATATTGCAGGGCGGGCGTGGGCAACATGCCCAGGTCCACCACGCTGCTTCCAGCGGAAATCATTCCGGCGGTCACAGCTGAACGCAACATGTCCGCGGATGTCCGAGAATCTGTGGCGATGGCCACCCTCCCCATCATGAAGGTGCCGATGGCCCTCCCTACATCCAATGCCATCTCAACCGTCATGTCCTGATTGATTATCCCTCGCACTCCGTTGGTTCCAAATAGCTTTGACAAAAAATCACCTGGGCCGGTCGCGTTGGGATATGATGATGATATTAATTATGTCCGCGGAGTCCTTGAAATTGTCCGCTGAGTTCTCGATGCCGTGAAGCAGGTCGCGCATAAGATAGAGGGCACGGGCGTCCATGTTGGACATGAAGAACTCCTTCTTCATCATGAAGTACAGATCATCCATTATGTGCTCGGATTCCTCGATCTCCTTGCGTATCTTGATGACCAGGTCGTTGTTGGAGCCTAAGTTGTCCACACATACCTTGAGCCCCTTTGCCATGCGCTCCAGCTCCCGGGTCATGATGCTGAACTTGGTCCAAATGCCTGACGACACCGGAATACCGATCTCCAGCACCAGCTGCAGGTTCATGCCTGCCTCTTTGCACCAATCGGCGGCGTAGTCCATCCTTCGTACCAGATGCAGAAGGTCCTCCCGGTTCTTCTCCTCCAGGTCCCCACGGGACAGCTCCTCGGATATGAACTGCTCGTGGGCGTCCGCTCCCTTCTCTGCCAGGAAAGAACGTTTCAGAGCGTCAATGGCTTTGTCCTTATCCCCCTGACAAAGGAAGGACATAGCCCGATTGAATTCCAATATCGTGTCCCCAACATCCTGAGCATGGCTCCTCAGTTCTTTGGAGACCATTGATTCCCGCCTCGAATAGAACCATTCTAGCAACGATGTTCTGTCACTCAAGCCTTATCGCCTCTTCAATTCCATTTTTCGGTTTGGGGTAAAGCACCGCGGTCTTGGGATTGACCGCTAAATAGAGTTCCTTACCAATAGTTAATAGATTCCCATCAAGGGAGGCAACATCAAATCCTACCTCCTCTTCGTCCTCAGTAATAGCTGTGATATGCGAGTAGGTACCCATGAAGGTGATGTTGGTCACCGTGGCCTTCATGCCTTCCGGGGCTACGAACATGAACTCTGGCCGTACGGAGATCACCGTGGCATCCCCTACTTCCATGTCCGTTTGGGCGACCTTTATCAGACCACCGTTCCTCAGCTCCACCAACGACACCCCGTCCTTGACCTCCCTGATCCAACCCTCCAACAGGTTGGTCTCGCCGATGAAGTTGGCACTGAACAGGTTCCTTGGACGAGCGTACAGTTCTTCGGGGGTCCCGGTCTCCACTACCGTGCCAGCCCGCATGAGCACGATGCGGTCGGAGACCGATTGAGCCTCCTCCTGGTCGTGGGTCACGTGAACGGTGGTGATGCCCAGCTCCTTGGACAGGCGCCGCAGTTCGTATCGCAGGTCCACGCGCACCCGGGAATCCAGGGCGGAAAGCGGTTCATCCAGCAATAGTAGTTTGGACCCGGAGGCCAATGCTCTGGCCAATGATGTCTTCTGTTGTTCACCACCGCACAGCTCGGAGGGGAACATGCCCATCTTATCCAGCAACTTGACCATGCCCAGATATTTCCTTGATATCTCATTCTGCACATCTGGGGAGAGGTCCTTGGCACGAGGACCGTAGGAAACGTTGTTCTGTACGGACAGATGCGGAAACAGAGCGATGTTCTGGAAGACGTACCCAATGTCGCGGTCCTCGATGGGCACGCCGGTCATATCCTTTCCCCCTATGAACACCTTGCCATCGCTAGGCTCGATGATCCCGGCGATCATGCGTATCAATGTGGTCTTTCCGCAGCCCGACGGCCCGAGAATGGTCACGTACTCTCCGTCCTCCACCGTGAGGTAGACCTGATTGACGGCGATGACGCTGCCATACTCCTTTCTCAACCCCACCAACCGTACTTCGGGCATTCACTCCACCTTCAGTTCGTTCTCCAATCCACCGGGGGGTATGGGGAACACGGTACCCTTTATCTCTTCCCAGTGCACGTTCAGTAGATCGCCCTCGGTCACCTTTCCCCTCCTCCAGGAGGGGATCTTAGAGGATATCATCTGGCCATTCTCCATCCTAAGGTCTACGTGCAGGTTGCGTCCCTCGAATATCACCCTCTCTACCCTGGCAGTGAAATAGCCGGGCTTGTCGCGTGAGACATCGGTATTACCGATCTTGACCCCCAGCACCGCCTTGGTCCCCGGCGCCATTTCCGTAGGGCGGGCCTTGAGCACCACCCCATCGTCCGTCCGCAAGGACGCCACCGACCCTGATTTCAATATCTCCCCGGTGAAGAAGTTGGACTGGCCCACGAAATTGGCAACGAAAGGAGTGATCGGTCTATCCCATACGTCCGCCGGAGTACCCACCTGCAATATCCGCCCCTGACGAATGATGGCCACCCGGTCGGCCATGACCAAGGCCTCATCGTGATCGTGAGTCACATGGATGGCGGTCATTTTCAACGATTTGATCAAAGAGCGCAGTTCCTTTCGTAAGGATATGCGCAGGCGGGCGTCAAGCGCACGCAACGGTTCGTCCAGCAGCAATAGGTCAGCTCCGGATGCCAAAGCTCTTGCCAGTGCGGTGCGCTGCTGCATACCTCCGCTCAGTTCGGCGGGATAGGCATCCGAACGTCCGGACAAGCGGACGAGGTCCAGCATGCTGATGAGCACCTGCTCCTTGGTCTTCTCGTCAGTTCCCCGAATGTTGAGCCCGAACAGAATGTTCTCCTCTACGGTCAGTTGAGGGAAAAGGGCATACGTCTGGGAGAGCAGGGCGGCCTTGCGGTCCTCAACCTCCAATTCAGCGCAGTCCTCGTCGTTCAACAGCACCATTCCCTCGTCGGGCTTCAGCAATCCGGATATTATGCGGAGGGTGGTGGTCTTTCCGGCACCGGTAGGTCCCAGCAGACATAGGTACTCCCCATCATATATCTCCAGGTCCAGTCCGTCCGCGGCCTTGATGTCCCCATAGCTTTTCTTCAGGCCGATCAATTTGATGGAGGGCATCAGCGGGACCTCCTGCCGTTGGTGATGTAACGGAGGGTAAGCATAGCTATGTAAGAAACAACTATGAGCACTATGCACGCAAGTCCAGCGGTGTAATATCCTCCAGCATAGATCAGGTTGACGATGTAGACCGGTGCGGTGTTGGCATTGCTGACCACTGCCAAGGTGGCACCTGTTTCCCCTAGACTACGGGTGAATGCCATTATCGCCCCGGCCAGTATGGAACCTTTTATCATTGGGTAGAGCACCCGGCGAAAGGCCTGGACCGGTTTGGCGCCAAGGGTCCTAGCGGTCTCCTCGAAAGTGGGGTCGACCTCCTCCACCGCTCCGGCGACGTTGCGCACGACCAAAGGATAGGTGAAGGCCACGTGGGCCAGGATGATGAGCAGGACGTCGTAGGTAGGTATCAGGCTCTGGCTGGTCCAGAAGACCCCGAGGGAATATCCCAGAGCGGCGGTGGGTACGATAAGGGGGACGTTGACCAGCACATCCAATATGGGCGATATTCTGCCAGTGTGGTTCTTGGCGATGTACAGCGCCAATGGGACCCCCAGGGCGATGTCTATCACTGTAACCACTCCCGCAATGAGGAAGGAGAACAGCAGGCTGTCGGTGAAAGGCCCCCAGTCCAGGGAGGTAGGGGTGGCCACCATTACATAGGAGAAGATGAAGAAAGAAGGAACGAGAACGAAGATTATCAGGAACAGAATGGCCAAGCCGTCCTTGGCTTTGGGGACCAATCCCCGAGATAGGAAACGCTCAGGGTATGGCCAGATGCGCCCCATAGGCAGACGGACCTTCATGATGACGAGCTTTAGCACCACCAAGAGCACTAAGGCCAGTAATATCAGGAGTATGCTAACGAAGGCCAGTGGCGCGGCCAGGTCCGGATGTGTCCCCAGCATGCCCTTCCACTGGCCGATGATGGTGGGACCGGTCTGAAAGCCCTGCGAGTTGGCCATGGTGGCCAAGGCGATCATGGTACCACCGGTCTCGCTCAAACTTCGAGCGAAGCAGAGGATGATCCCGGTGACCAGACCTGCACGGAACAGTGGGAGGGTGATGGTACGGGCCGCCGTAAGGGCACTGGCGCCGAGTGTGCGTCCGGCGGTCTCATAGGTTTGATCGATCTGGACCAGGATGGCCGAGAGCGATCGTACCATGTAAGGATATGAGAACACCACGTGCAGCAGGATTATCAACAGGTAGGGTGAACTGATGGCGTTGAGGGCGAAAGAGGGAGCCTGAAGGCTCTC
Source organism: Methanomassiliicoccales archaeon (assembly GCA_035527755.1). NCBI lineage: Archaea > Methanobacteriati > Thermoplasmatota > Thermoplasmata > Methanomassiliicoccales > Methanomassiliicoccales archaeon. The sequence continues at coordinate 56,390 of DATKZX010000004.1, forward strand.
TGGGGTCAGGGCGAAGAATATGGCGGCGCTGAAGCCCAAGGCGGCGGTTGGAACTGCCAAGGGCATATCTATCAGCGTATCCAGGAACCTCTTCCCCCGGAACTGCTTTCGTACCAGCATCCAGGCTACGGGCAGCCCCACCAGGATGTCGATCACGGTAACGATCCCGGCGATCTGGAAGGAGGCGACGATGGAATCCATTATCACCTTCATGGTGGCCGGATCGTCCAGTACGAAGGTCTGGATGGAACCCCAGCTGGTGAAGGCGTAACTGAGGATGTAGACCGTAGGAAGGATGACGAAGAATAGGAAAAAGACCACTATGAAAGCGGTCCATCCAGAACGAAACCTCTTCCGGCTAATAGCAGTGATGAGGGAATCCCATTTGATGTCCGCCAGACCTACACCCCGAATGGGTTCGAGAAAAGTCTGATGCCATATATACCTAGTGGACAGGGTTTATGTGCACTCGTCTGCACCCGCCACCAATATCTTCCCCTGGACCGTCTTACCGTCGGGGATCGTTGCTCCAGGACCGAGAATGCAGTCGTGCACCTGACAATCCCGGCCGATCGCTGCCCCCTCCATGAGGATGGAGTTCACCACCGATGATCCCCCCATTATTCGAGACCGGGGTAGAGCACATACATGTGGGCCTACATGACAATGGGACAAAATAGATCCATCCAGATGATTCCGGCCCGACAGCTTGACCCCTTCGATAACCGCGGGGTGTTCCTTGTCCTGTCCGTTGTCGATCAGCACCGCCTGCGCCCTGAGATAGCTCTCAGGAGTACCGCAGTCCACCCAATATCCGGAGAAGCGGTGGCCATAGAGCCCTTTCTCCAGGACCAGAGGGAACACGGACCTCTCCAATGAGATCACTCCTTCACCGATTAGGTCCACGATCTCCGGTTCGAAACAGTATATTCCGGCATTTATGAGGTCGGACCTTGCCGTTCCCGGCGTCGGCTTCTCTTGGAAATCGATCACGCGATCGTTCCGCAGACCTACAACTCCGAAGGCTGTGGGATCGGGCACCTGCCATAGCGCCAATGAACCCATCCCGCCCTTTGCTCTATGAAAGTCCAGAAATCCCTGCATGTCCAACGAGCTGACGATATCTCCATTGCAGCACAGGAATGTCCCATCCAGATACTGGCGTACGTTCCTTATCGCCCCTCCAGTCCCTAGGGGCTCGGTCTCGTTCACCAGTACTACCTTCCTTCCGCAGTCGTTCCTACGGAAATATTCCTCCAGGGCGTCCTTCATATAGCTGACAGCCAGGACAACTGTGTCGACCTGCTTCGGCAGGGAATCTATGATGTGCATGACCAGCGGTCTGCCGAGAAGGGGTACCAAAGGTTTTGGCGTAGAATATGTTAAAGGCCTCAACCGGGTGCCCATGCCCCCGGCCAGGATCAGTGCTTTCATTAAAGGTATCAGAGAGGGGAGATGCTGACGACGTTGTTCCCCCGCAGGATGACCATGCCCAATCGTCGGACCTGGTCCGCATTGCGTTCCTCGGTATCTTCCAGCACCATGTTCATGTACTCGTCGTAGCCGGTGAGCTTTCCTTCCAAGACGCGGCTGTCTTTGAGCAGGAGTGACACCTTCTTGTTCAGGGTCTTCTCCATTAGCGCTAGAGGCATTACCATGTTATCACTCTGGTAGGCATTGTACCCCTTTCATTTAAACCTTTTCGCCTGGTAACGACAGAGCCATCATGCCTTAAAGGCCAATGGCCCATCGCCTAAGATGTCGTTTCGAACGTAATCGACGTAATCCTCCTGCAGGACCAGGTCTGAAACGCTCACCAAGCTCACGCCACCTCTGTATGACGACCACGCCAGGGGGGCGGTGAAAGGAGGTATACGGGTGATGGCCCAACCGTCCAGGGCCCTAGTGTTCACTGTTTTATTTTTAATTCCATCCACTCCTTTATTTCTTCCTTCCTAGTACTTCCGATGCCGAAATATTCTGAGAACTTGCGGTTTGTGCTGAGGGATAGCGTCTGTCCCACACGCTTACTGGTGATCAGACCGGTCTGCCTCAGTATCTTGACCCGCTCATAGACACCGGACCCCAGCATCTTTGCCAGATCGCTCTGCAATATCGGCTGATTGTAGGCGATTATGGCCACTGTCTTCAGTACGTCCGGGGACAGTTCCTGCTCAGCGAAGGGCAGGGAGTAATGGTTGAACTCCGAACGCAGCTGCATGGAATAGCGCTGGCCGATCTTGACCACCTCTATGGCCGAACCGCGCTCCTGATACTCGCCCTCCAACCGCTTTAGTTCACGCCTGACGGCGTCCGGGCTGAGATCGCACATGTCAGCAATATCGCTGGCCCGCAAGGGCTGCGATGCAGCGAATAACACGGCCTCCACAGCTCCCTTCTCCAACTTACATCACCATTTCCATCGAGGGCAGGGACACCTTGACCTCCTGTCCGTCGACCAGCTGGCCTATGTCCCAGGGCAACTTGATCTCCAGATATATCTGACCGTATGGCAGCTGGTCCTGCCACAGCGATATCTTGCCAGTACGTGCCAGGAACAGCAGGGAGACGAATACTTTGATGCGGTCCTCCTTATCACCCTCGAACAGGTCCTCTAGGGCGATGGGGCCGTTGCCGCACCTCATGATCCGGGCCCAGGTGTCAGTGATGTCCTGTTCCTGATCGTCGTTGTGGCTTTTTCCGTCGAACTTTCCTTGCGCCTTAAGCAGTTGCTCCCGAACCCTCTGCCGGTGCAGTGCCACCTCCACCTCCTGTTGGGCGGTATCAAAGGCATCCAACAGTTCGACGAGCGATACTGGACGAGAGCAGTGGTGGCGTACGACCTCGGTCAGTTCCACGCCCTCCGGCACGGTCATTTCGATGTCCGGAAGGGCCGGTTCCACGAACTGTTCCATATTGTCCATGTCCCAATCGGCGAAGAATACCTCCTCGCGGCGATCGTTGAGATTCAATACCTCCTTGGACTGCATGTGCAGAATGCTCCAGGCCATGTGCATGAGCTTGCCTGCTACGATGAAATCGACCTCTTCCGAGTGCATCTTCTGCCCATAGAGCTGGGCGAACTTCATCAGGTCCACGTCCCAAGGATCGAGGTCGTTGCTCAGCACAAGCTCGAAGACCAGCTGCAGCGAGCGGTCTAGAGGTTCCCGTCCGGTCAGCTGCAGTTCGTCCTCGGCCGAGTGCAACAACCCCAAGTAGCGGTCTATCTTCTCCCCACCGCGTCCCTCGTCGATCAAAGCCTTGTGGAACATCAGGTGTCCCAATACGTTGTCCAAGCTCCCACTCTCAATCATTCCCCATCCCTCCTAACCTTCTCCTCAGGTAACCCGATCACGTTCTCCAGCTCGCTGAGATCGCCGATGTTCGGCTTGACAATGACACAGCTGATACCCCCGGCAGGCTTGGTCACGCCGATGATGTGGTCGGCCTTTTTCAGAGTGACCTTTCTTAGGGATATCTGCACGAACTGAGCGGTGGCACTGCTCTTCTTAACCCGGTTTGCCACCATCTCTGCGTTTACTGCATCCAGGAACATGTCCACCTCATCCAGCAGATAGAATGGTGAAGGCTGCCATTCCTGGAGCGCGAAAATGAACGCCAAGGCGGTCAGGCTCTTCTCTCCGCCGCTCAAAGCCTCTAACCTCAATACCTTACCGTTACGTGGCCTAGCCTTGATTATCAGACCGCCCTGGAACGGTTCCTGCGGATTTTCCAATAGAAGCTCCGCCTCCCCGCCCCCGGACAGTTCCGCGTATACCCGACGGAAGTTTGTGTTGACAGCGTCGTACACCTTCACCAGGTTGACCTTCTTCTTTTCGTTCAGCTGGCCTGTCAGTGCCATCAGTTGGTCCCGCTGGTCCTCCAATCTCTTGGTCTCGCCACGTAGCTCGACGTGCCTGGCCTTCTTATTATCGTAATCTTCAATGGACCTCAGGTTGATCGCCCCCATACCATTAAGGGCGTTCTCGCATAGCGCCATCTCGGAGCGGATGTCATCCAAGGATGGTAGAGGAAAATGGACCGTAAGGTTGTGCTGGGCGATCTCCTGCTGCAGTTCCCTCAACCTCTCTTCCCCGGTCTTCAGTTTAGTGTTCAACCCGATGAGGAAGTCATTGGAGGTCTCTAACTTGACCAATACCTTTTCCCTGTCTGCCTGGGCCTGTCCCTTGTGACCGAGCAGCTTCTCCTTGGCGTCCCTCAGGTCGGTGATCTCCTGACCCATGGAATCCTCGATCTTCTTCAGGGCGGACAGCTCGATCTTGAACTTGTCCTCCCTCTCCCCGGCGACCTTCGCCTGAGAACCTAGCTGGCGCAACTTTTCCTGCCACTGCGCCTCCTGCTCGGACATTTCCTTCGAACGCTGCTCTCGAGCATCGTTCCTCATCTTTAGAGATTCGTGGTCGGAACGCTTGGTGGATAGTGATTGAGAGGTGCTTACGATCGCAGCCTGTACCTCTCTCAATTTCTGCGAAAGTTCCGCAGGAGCGATCTCCAGCAACCGATCGGACTGGACATCCCGTTCTTCCTTGACCTTGACCAGTTCCCCATCCAACTTGGTGACCTGCAGGCCAAGCTCGGCTGCTTGCGATAGAGAGCGTTCCCGCTCCGCTTGCTTGGCCACAGCGCCCTCGGTCACCCTCTTCAGGCGAGCCTTTTGTTCGTTCAACTGCTTCTGCAGACCTTCCAGCTCGATGCCTTTGCCCCGATCGGCCCCGCTGATCTCCCGGATACGGGACTCCAGATCGGCCACCTCTTGCCGCAGGGTGAGCAGCTCGGTACCCACCTTGTCCGCCTGGTCTGTGGCCTTCCTCAATTCATCGGCCACTTCGTCCGTTTTGCCCTTTCCGGAGCCGAACTTGAGCTTACCGCCCGCAACGGTCCCGCCCACCATCGCACCCGAGGCCTCTATGAGCTCCCCGGTGACAGTGACCAGCCGCACGCCGCCCATGAGCCTTCGGGCCTGCTGAAGGGTATCGACCACGACGGTGTCCCCAAAGACGTACCAAAATGCGGCACGATATTGCTCATCGAACTTGATCAGGTCGATGGCGAAACCGGCGGCCTCCCTCTCGGCTAACAGGGCTTTGCCTCTGGGCTTGCCATCCAGCATCTTGTTCAGCGGAAGGAATGTAGCGCGGCCGAGGTCGCCACGTTTCAGATAATTGATGGCGTTGGAGGCCACTTCGTCGTCCTCTACGATTATGGACTGCATACGTCCGCCGGCAGCGGTGTTTAGAGCCACCTCGTACTTGGGGTCCACATCGGCCAGTTCGGCGATGGTGCCGTGAATGCCTTTCATCTCGCCGCGGTCCCTGGCCTCGAGTAGGCTTTTGACCGCCCGGTTATAACCGCGCGCCACGTTCACCGCGGCCTCTTCTTCGGCCTTCAGATGATTGTATTCCCGGGTAAGATTGCGCACCGCCTGCTCCAGCTCGACCGCCATTTTAGTGAGCTGTCCTTCCCGGTTCTTTTTAGAGTAAAATTGCTCCTGCATCGATTTCAGAGAGCCGGAGGAGTCTTTCCCCTGCTTACCCAGCTCTTTGATCCTCCAATCGAGGTCCTTGACCTCGAATTCCGCAGTTCCCTGATCGGTGCGCAGGACCTCGAGCTCGGCACCAAGGTCCTGGGATAATCTCTCCAGCCTCTCCTTCTCCAGTTTCTTGGCATGGAGTATCTCGGACATCTCCCGGATGCGCTTGTCCTGCTCCTTTACTTCCTTTTCCAGTACCGATAGTTCACTATCATAGGAGCTGAGCTCGCCCTGAAGCTTTTCCTGCTCCGACTGTAACTTCTTAACCTTGGCCTCCAAGGTCATGAGGTCGGCCGCGGCTGCGGAAAGGGCTGCGATCTGCCCCTCCTTATCTTGGAGCATCACCTCTCTTTCCTGAAGCAGCTCCTGGACCTCCTCTTCGACCTCGGTCATCTGATCTCGGGACCGGTCACGCTGGTCGGCCGCTCTGGCCACCTCCACCCGCAGCCCGTCCATCCTCTCCTTGAGGTTCAGGAACTCGTTGCCGCCCTTGGCCTTCAGCTCCTCCTCCTTCTTTTGGAACTGCTCCTCGATGGAACGTATCTGAGCCTCCAGCTCGGTCCTTCGCACTTTTAAGGCCTCGATCTCCTTGTTGTAGGATCCGATCTGCTCGCCTATGGTGCGTATCTCCAGCTCCGCCCCTTCCTTTCGCTTATGGGCCAGACGGGCTTTCGCCAGCGCCAAACGGTCCTTCATCTCCAGGTACTTGAGCGCAGCTCCACGTTCCTGTTCCAGCTGACGGATCTGCTTGTCCAGTTCACCGAGGATGATGGCGATGCGTTCGATGTTGTCCTGTGCGGAGCGTTTCTCCCCATCGGCCTTTAGTATGTCCTCATCGAACTTGGCGATGCCGGATATCTCATCCAGGACCCGTCTCCGTTCCAGAGTGGACATCTCTACGATACGGGTGACATCGCCCTGCTGGACCAGGTTATAGCCTTCGGCGCTGATGCGAGAGCTGGAAAGAAGGTAATCGAACTCCGTCAGGGTGGATTTGCGATCATTGACGTAGAAGTAGGAATTGTAACCATCACCGGAATCGGACAATTTGACATACCTGGTCAGTTTGACCATGTCCTCGTCAAGCGGTATCATACGGTCGGCGTTATCGAAGACCAGTGATACCCTGGTATGATTGGCGGGCTGCTTCACATTACCGCCGTTGAATATTAGATCGGAAAGTTTGCCGGCGCGGATGGCCTTGGAGCTCTTGGGCCCAAGAACGAAAAGTATGGCATCTGATATGTTAGACTTGCCCGAACCGTTGGGGCCAGTGACCGCGGTGAACCCGCTGAGCATCGGTATGGTCAGCTTCTTACCGAAAGACTTGAAGTTCTCTAATTCGATGTGCTTAAGATACATGCCACACTCTCTGAGGAGTGCGAAGGTGCTCTATCCCACTCGCCTTCGCTCGAGTGCATCCCATCCCGAGTCCGACATGTGTCGGACATATAAAGTATATTTTGTGGTATATAAATAATTTGTCTTGTTGATATTAATACCCAGAGATGCACAAAGAGCATGATCGCTACTACCTGTTCGAAGAGATCTCTCACAGATCCGTAAAACCCCAGACATTGGCCAGTGAAAAGTGCGTGAATAAAATCTTGAAGTGACGATGTGTCAGACAAAACGTACAATGAGGTAGAGACCTCCCGGTCGTCGACCTATTTACCGCCGAACCAGGACCGGGCCACTTGGACCAGGCGTTCCTTCCGGAAGTATTGACGGATCTCGGGGTCATCTATCCGACGTTCACGGTTCACGAACGCAGTCATAAATCCCATAGGCAAGGCCAAGCCCTGGTAATGCGGAGGGAAGCGCAATCCGAAGTACAATCCAACGGTGACGACGAGCAACGGATGGTAATCCAGGCGGTACATTCCTCTCCCCCAGTGGAAATACCCTTTCCAAGCCCCCTCCTTATTGAATCCCAGACGGGTCTCGCAATAGCCCGTGGTGGTAAGCACTTTCTGCCTCTTGCCCATCTTGTATGATTTGACCAGCAGCACCGTGTCGGGGGAGATGCTGACCGGATATCCGCCAACGGATACTAGGAAATCACGTCGGTACAAACGGTTGTCATTGAAGCCGATGATGATGTCCCCTGAGGGCTGGGTCGGCACACCTTGCTTTTGACCGTCGACCTCAAAGCTCTCCTCACCGCAGACTATCACCAGCTCCTCGTCCATATCCAGAGCTTGGGCGAGTTTCAGAAAGTAATCGGTGTCCAGGTCCACCGTGGCGTCCACCTTGGACAGGTATTGGAACGGGTGCCCTCCTTCTTTCTCCAGAATGAAGGACAGCCCATCGTTCACCCCACGAGCGAAGTTCATGTGGCCATGCCCGGGAGCGTATGTCTTTTGAGGAATGACCGATACCCAATTCAGATCTGAGAACAGTTGCTCGGCTGCGGTCAAACTGCCATCAGAGCTCTCACCGACCACGATGACCCAGAGGTCAGGACGTAGCTCCTGCGATAGTACGGTCCGTCGCAAACGGTCCAACTGCTCCCGCTCGTTTCGGATGGGGGTTATCAGGGCCAACCGCTTTCCGGACATGGTCTCTCCATCGTCCGATTGAGCACCTGGGTTCATATAGTTGTCGAGGCCAGGAGATGTTTTTATACATTTAACGTGGATAAAGGGGGGATGCTCGTGTCCATAGTCCTCAAGATCAGGAACGAAGAGGATAACATAGCAGATGCCCTGGATTCCCTAGTGGTTCAGGAAGGTCCCATTGAGATCATCGTCGTCGATGGCAACAGTACCGACGACACCCAGAACATCGTGAGAGAGTACGGGTCCCGCTTTCCGTTCGTGCACCTGTATGTGGCCGGAGGCACCAGAGGGGACAGTCTGAACTTCGGTTTGTCCAAGGCGACCGCCGACATCATCGCCCTGACCGACGGGGATTGCATCGCCAACCCCAACTGGGTGAAGGAGATACGCCACTGCGTTGTCGATAGGGGAGCGGACATGGTGGCAGGAAAGAGCATCAACATCGGCCTGAACGCGTGGGAGAAGCTGGACCGAGTGGAGCTCTACAACAAGGGCTTCGATTGTACCTGGCCCGGATGCAATCTGGCCTTCCGTAGGAAGGTCTTCGAGACGGTGGGGGGCGTAGATCCCTGGTTCATCACCGCCGAGGATATCGATTTTAACATCCGGGCAACAAACGCTGGATTCAATCTGGTGTACAATCCCAAGGCCATCATCTACAATCGTACACGGGGAACGGTCTACGGATTCTTCAACCAGGCGTTCTGGAACGGGGCTGGAAGGAAACAGCTGACCCTGAAGCACGGCTCCCTGTGGACCAAGTACGATCCCTTGCGAATGTTCCGTCAACATATGACCTTCTGGGCCTTGATGAGGCTGGTGTGTGCTTGGATGGGCTACCTGGCCTTCAAGTTGTTCGGGGAACTTCACCCCAATAGCAAAGCCTGACAAGCATTATTAGCCAGTTCGGGTTATTACCCCGGGAGTTTGAATAAAATGGACATCAGTGTCATCATTCCTACCATGAACGAGGAAGAGTCCATCGGCCAGGTCATAGACAGTGTGAAACTGGCCTTGAAAGGCTGGAATTATGAGATCCTGGTGATCGATACCAACTCCAAGGACCGCACCCGAGAGATCGCCGGAGAAAAAGGGGCGACAGTGGTGGAGGAACCCCGGCGAGGTTACGGTCGAGCGTACAAGACCGGTTTCGAAAAGGCCCAGGGGAATGTGGTGGTCACTTTGGATGCCGACTGCACTTACCCTGCAGAAGATATCCCGCAGTTATACAACATGCTTTTTGACCAGGACCTGGAATTCATCACCACCAACCGTTTCGCGAAATTGGAGAAGGGAGCCATGACCACCAAGCACCGCCTGGGCAACTTCCTCTTGACATTCACTTCCAACATGCTCTTCGGGGTCAAGATCAAAGATTCCCAGAGCGGGATGTGGACCTTCCGTAGGGAGGTGCTCGGACGCATCGTCCTCACCGACGATGGCATGCCCATGTCGGAGGAGATCAAGATAGAGGCCTTCCGCAAGGTTCGAAGCCGGGAGGTACCGATCGCCTATAGGTGTCGTGTGGGCGAGGTAAAACTCTCTAGCTGGAAGGACGGTAAGAAGAATCTTATGTTCCTTTATAAAAAACGTTTCGATCGCGCTCACAGGTAGGTGACGGCGGTCCTTAGAGCCTCTCGGAGAACGTCCTTCGCTCCAGGGGTGTAAATGCAGGCCGAGGGATGGTAGGTCACCATCACCTTCAGTTCCAGACCGTTCAGCTCCACATCGAACAGTTTATTGGCCGAATCCTTCATGACCACCTTTCTACCCAGTAGGCCCTCGGCGGCGCTGATGCCCAATGCCAGCACTAGACGTTTATCTGCCAGTTCCTCTAACAGATACGGGCGGCAGGCCAGCGCTTCCTTCGGAGAGGGGCGACGGTTCTCCGGCGGTCGGCATTTCACCGTGTTAGTGATCATCACTTTCTCCCTGTCCAGGCCGGCCTCCTGCATCAGCTTGTCCAATGTTCTTCCCGCCCGTCCTACGAAAGGTCTTCCGATCTCGTCCTCGTTGGCCCCGGGAGCCTCCCCTACCAGAGCCACCTTCGACAAGCGATCGCCCGATGGCGGCACCACTTGAATACGTCCATGCCATAGGGGGCAAAGACGACATCCCGGGTCCAGCGACATTTAGTTCCCCAAAATATCGCTGGCGGCGATCAGGGACCTCATGTCCACGCCCATCTTGTGCAGGACCTCCCTTCCACCCTCCTCACGATCCACAACCGAGAAGACGGTGTCGACCACCGCTCCCGCTTGGCGGAGGGTGTCCACGGCATATACCGCTGAACCGGCCGAGGTGATTACGTCCTCCACCACTAGGACCGTCTCGCCCGGGGAAAGTTGCCCTTCGATGAGCTTGCTGGTGCCATGGTCCTTCTTCTCCTTGCGTACCATGACGAAGGGTATGCCGGTCCTCAGGGACAGGGCCACGGCCAATGGGATCGATCCCAGGGCGACCCCGGCGATCCGCTGGAAGCCGTGGTCAGGCCCCATGTCCTTGGCCATCAGCTCCGCTGTTAGCCCCAGGACCTTGGGGTCGGTGGTGGCCCTCTTGATGTCGATGTAGTATCTGCTCTTCTTGCCCGATGCCAGGGTGAAATCCCCGTATAGGATGGCCCCACAACCTACCAGCGCGTTCTTCAATTCCTCGCTCATATGATCACCAAGGGACCTTCTTCAGTCCCAGCTTGAAGCCGATGATGTTGACCCCCCGATGCAAGATCGGGGTTATCAGAAGCACTGCCAGTAAAGACACCCAGCCATCGTTCCGCCAGAAATTGTCCAGGAACCAGTCCGGGAACAGCAGCAGCACCAACAGTATCGATCCCAACAGGAAGTTGTATTGGTCCATCAGCGGTGCCTTGTTCCCTCGACCGATGTTCAACCGGCGCTTGATCATGGACCCGACCAGGTCCCCGGCCAGAGAACCCACCGCCAGCACTATCACCACTACCAGGTTGGTGGGGAAGCTGCCGAATCCGAAGAAATCCAAACGGTCGAACGGGAACGCCAAGTAAAGCTGGATTATGCCAAGGGATATCCCGGCGCAAATGCCCCCTATCAGACCGCGCCAGGTCTTTCCGTCGCCAAGCAGGCGCTTTCCCCTCCACGAGCGTCCCATATCCACTGGCAGGCCGCCACCGAACACCACCGCTGCCGAGTTGGGCAGGAAGGAAGGCAACATTAGCCAGAATCCTAGGAGAGCCAGTAGGAGGAGGTCCATAGGCGCGAATTCCCCCAGCCGGTTATGAACCTTTCGACCCCTCTCTTTCGCGGAAGAACTGCTGGATATCCTGCAGCGGCCTTTCCGTGGGCACCAGGTCCAAGCGGTCGGAGAACTGGGTTATGCGGCGGTCCAGGACCAGAGCGGCCCCTACGTCGCTCTCCGTGCGTATCAATCGTCCAATGGCCTGCTGCAGCTTTCTTATCGCCGGTCCCTTCACTGTGTATTCCCAACCCTTACGGAACCTCAGTTCGTAATAGTGCAGAAGCGCCCTCTGCCGGGCCGTGGGCCTGGGATATGGAATGCCGATGACAATGGCCAGTTCCAACTCGTCCTCGGGGAAGTCGATGCCTTCGCTGATGCGTCCTCCCATCACTGCGAATAGGACCTGACCTTCGATCCGTCCTTCTTTGAAGCGGGTGACCACGTCCATCAGCTCCAGCTGGGCCATGCCCCTCTCCTCGAGATGCACCTTACGGGAAATGCGTCGGGAGACGCCGTCATTGACAAAACGGTCCATGAGCGAATACGATGGAAAGAACACCACAGTGTTCCGGCGCACACCGTTGCATACCTGGACAACGTGATCCTCGATGGTAGCGACCATGTCCGGGCCTGATTGCATCTCCTCGTACTTGGTGGACACGTCCTCGACGTAGAACACCCGGCGATTCTCCTTGGGAAAAGGCGTGGGGAAGATCATCAGACCGGTCTCCAGGGGCAACCCTATGGAGTCGCGGTACTCGTTGAGGGGAACGAGCGTTCCGGACATGTGAACGCTGCCTCCGCACCCTAACAGTGATGATGTGGTCACCACCGGATCTATGCAATATGCCCTCAGGCAAGGATTATCGCCGCCCATGACCAGTTTCACGAAGCAATCCTCGTCCAGGGTGAACCAATAGCTTAGGAACGCCCCCAATGAATAAGTGAGGGAACGGGGAAGGCGGCCTTGGGAGAAGCGGGACTCACGGATGATCTCTCCCTGCTCCATGAGCAATTTGGACATGGCCATGAGCGAGTGGGAGGATGCTGTGAAAGTGGACATGAGATTCTCCTCCAGGAACGAAGGGGGGATCAGACCGTCCTCGTCTATCAGGTAATCACGCAGCGCTTCGTCCAAAACGAGGGAGCATGCCTCGCACACGTCGTGGACCCTGACGCCCTTGGCCAATTCGGGGTCCCCGAACTCCTCCACCTCCTTGATCACCATGTCCAGCATATATCTGGACAGCTGGAAGCTCTCGATCTCACGGGTGTAATCTGGGAGATTGTGCGCTTCGTCCACAATGAGCAGCACATCCTCCATGGAACAGTCCATCCAATCCATGAGGGAGTTGCGGATGAAGGGCATGAAGAAATATGCGTATGGCGCCGCAACCACCCTGGCCTCTTTGACCAGCTCCTTCATCACCTCGTGCGGGCAGATGTTCAGCGAGTCGCAGTGATCGATCAGCTCCTCGGCCGTGGGCAGCGTACTCCTACAGTGGTCCAATAACTGGTTCATATCCAGTTCCTGAAGCCCTTTGAAGAATCGGCAACCACCAGGTCGGTCTTCCAGCACCCTTCGTCGCTTGTCCCGGCATATCCTTGAGAGCTCCTCTGGCGTTCCGGCGCTCAGCTCCTTGTCGCGACGGACGAGAGGGCAGGTGCCCCCCCGACCCTGTATGGCCACACCGAAAATGGGAGCCTTCTCGTTGATCTTACGCAATTCCAGGATGACCTGTTTCTCTTGAGAGTTCGTCCTGGTCAGATAAAGTACTTTTTTGCCACTGGCCAGGGCCGCTTGGAGCGTTCCGGCCAAGGCACAGACCGTCTTGCCGCTCCCAGTGCCGCTTTCGAGCACCAGGTGCCCTTGGTCCAGCATGGTCCGCTCCACAGTCCTTACGAACTCAGCTTGGTTGGGACGGGGAGCATAAGGGAAAAGTTCCACGTCCGTCAGATGACAGCTTGGATAAATATGGTTGTCATAGGTTCACCGAAAGTGAACCCGGCCCTTCGATCACTTGGCTCTCTGCCAATGGTCGTCGGGGATCTCGTCGTACACCGACGCGGAGTCGTCCAGCATCGCGCCCATTATATTGTTGGCGTTGATGAGCTGAAAAATTCTTTCTTTTCGGAATAGCCAATAATGAATGCGCCATTCCCGCCCGTCGTACAGAGTGGTCTCTTCCCTCTCAGTGGTAAGTATTCCGGTGTCCTCCAACTGATAGAAGGCGTCCCTGTCCTCCGGTTCCAGGATATTGTCGATTATCCTCTCGCTATAACCAAAGAAATTCAAAACGTGTTGGGCCATGGACCGGGCCTGTTCATCGGGCATGCCATCGCGGTCTATCCCGTTCTTAATTGCCAAGGACAGGTCCTCGACGGTCAAAGTAGTGCATTTTCCATCAAAACATATTTCAAAAGAAGCTTCCAAATCAGATCCTCCATTGCTTCCCAAAATCTCCAAATTCCCTGCACTCACATTTTCCACAATGGTGAAGGGGGCCGATTTTCGCGCCCCCTTGCTACCTAAAGGAAAAGATCGAGATGTACCACTTTTAATGCCTCTCATCTAGAAATCCCTCAGTATAACGCTGATGTTGAAATGCAATTGAAAAAAACTCACACTTTCTACATTATTTATAGTTTTGTTATTCGCCAAGAACCTCGGGTCGCCTAATATATATTATTATTTTATATATAATTAAAAAACATATTAAAATATTGCTAAATTAAACATTGAATGGCCTATGCACAAAATATACATATCAAAGGTTGTAGAATGTTAGCAGAATTTTCGGTCATACCGATAGGCTCAGGGACGAGCCTTAGCATGTACGTAGCGGAGTGTTTACACATTGTGAACGATAGTGGGTTACGATATCAGTTGACCCCCATGGGCACGATGATCGAAGGGGATGACGAGAAGGTCATGGCCGTGATATTGCGTTGCCACCGACGGGTTTTGGAGATCAGCGACCGGGTGGCGACCAACATTAAAATTGACGAACGAAAGGGACGTCACGACGAGATGGAACGAAGAGTGAGCAGCGTGATGGAGAAACAGGCCTGGCAATAGAAGAAAGGGTTTGGAAGGTCGAGGGCGGTTACCCTCAGATGTTCATGTATTCCCTATTGCGCATGTGGCTGAGGACCAGGGATCGGGCGTCCTTGAAGTTCGGCAGGGCTTTGAGCTCCTCCACCACCTTCTTGCCCACTTCCTGATCGACGGATATGAGCATCAGCGCCTTGCCACCCTTGTCCGCCCTTCCCACGCCCATGCGGGCGATGTTGATCTCCCGCTGTCCCAGCAGGGTGCCGATCTTACCGATCATGCCCGGCATATCGTCGTGCTTGGTCAATAGGAAGTCGCCCTCCAGTGGCATGTCCAGGTCGAACTCGTCCACACCTATGATGCGGCACAGGTCCGAGGGGAACACGGTACCGCGCACCTCTGCCTTGTTGCCGTTGGATGATATGCGCACCACCAGCATGTTGGTGTAATGGCTGCTCTCGTCCACCTTGGCCTCGACGACCTGTATCCCCTTATCCCGGGCAATGCTGCTGGCATTGATGATATTGGTGTTCTCGCCCACCATGAGGGACAGTACACCGACCAGGGCCGAGACCGTCACCATTCGGGTATCCAGGTTGGCTATCTCCCCGTGGCATTCCACCTCGATCTTCTTGATCGGTCCGTCAGAAAGCTGGACGCAGAATGCTCCCATCTTTTCGGCCAGGCTCATGAAGGGGGCCACCTTTGGGTCCACCCGGCTTATCGGGACATTGACCGCGTTGGTGATCTTGTTGTCCACCAGGAACATCTTGACATGTTCGGCCATCTCGATGGAAACCTTCTCCTGTGCCTCCTTCGTAGAGGCACCGAGATGCGGAGTTACCACCAAGTTATCAAGGGTCATGAGCTTGGAGCCTTTCGGCGGTTCGGTCTCGAACACGTCGAGTGCCGCTCCGGCGATGCGGCCGCTCTTCAGCGCCTCGTACAGCGCATCCTCGTCTATTATGCCGCCGCGGGCGCAGTTGATGATGAGCGCCGAAGGTTTCAGCATCTCCAGCTGGTCCTTGCCGATGAGATGGTGGGTGGTAGGGGTCAACGGCGCGTGTATGGTGACGAAGTCCGCTTCCTCCATGACCTTCTCCAACGGCAGTATCCGTACGCCCAGCTTGACCGCCATCTCCTGAGATATGAACGGGTCGTACCCGACCAGTTTCATCTGGAATGACTTGGCCCGCTTGGCCACCTCACCGCCGACACGCCCGATACCTACGATGCCCAGGGTCTTACCCAGGAGTTCGACACCGGTGAACTTGCTTCTCTCCCACTTCCCAGCCTTGACCGACGCATCGGCCCGCGGGATGTTGCGGGCCAGGGTCAACATCATGGCCATAGTATGCTCCGCGGCCGAGATGATGTTGGCAGAAGGAGTGTTCATGACCAGGATGCCGTGGCGGGTGGCCGCGTCCACGTCCACGTTGTCCACGCCCACGCCGGCCCTGCCTATCACGCGGAGCTTCTTACCGGCATTGACCA
The DNA here is from genome assembly GCA_035527755.1 of Methanomassiliicoccales archaeon. Classification (NCBI taxonomy): domain Archaea; kingdom Methanobacteriati; phylum Thermoplasmatota; class Thermoplasmata; order Methanomassiliicoccales; species Methanomassiliicoccales archaeon. The sequence continues at coordinate 72,264 of DATKZX010000004.1, forward strand.
CCTCGGCGGTCACCTTGGTGCCGCTGCGGACGATCAGCCCGTCGTACTCCCCTATGATCTTGAGCAGATCCTCGTGCGGTATCTTCGGTCGAACGTCGACCAGGACACCGGAGTCTCTGGTAAGCATCTCCAGGCCTTCTTTGGAAAGTTCATCGGTGACTAATAACTTCATGCCATCTCCTCCATTACCTCATCCATCACGTTCAGCAGGTCCTGTATGTCTTTCTCGGACAGGTCACCCATGTGGCCAACGCGGAACGTCTCATTCTTTACGCTACCATATCCAGGCGATATCTCAAATCCCTTTTGCCTCAGGCGCTTATCGAACTCTTTGAAGTCCATGCCGTTCAATTTCACCACGGAAATGGTGTTTGAACGGTAGCCCTCCTCGGCGTAGAGGCCCAGACGTTTGGAGGCCCATTCCCTGACCATGTCAGCCATCCGCTGATGGCGGGCGTAGCGGTTCTGCACCCCTTCCCTCAATATCTTGTCCAATTGGTAGTCCAACCCATACATCAGGGATACTGGTGGGGTGGTGAGCGGAAGGTCCTTGTCCGCCAGTCTCTTGTACTGCATCAGATCTAGGTAGTAACCGCGATACTTCACTTTGGCCGCCTTTTCCATAAGGCGATCGGAGGCGCAGACCACAGCCAATCCGGGTGGTAGGGCCAATGCCTTCTGGCTACCGAACACTAACGCATCCAGGTCCAGCTTGCGCGGCTTCAGGTCCACCGCACCAACCGAGGTCACTCCGTCGACCATGATCAGAGCCTCGCTCTGCTCCCTGATGCCCTCAACGATCTCGAATAACGGATTCAGTACTCCGGTGGATGACTCGTTCGATACTACGGTCACCGCCTCCACGTCCTTCTCCAACTTACCGGCCACGTGTTCTTTGCGCAGGGCCTTTCCCCACTCGGCGCTGATCTTCTGCACCTGTTTACCGTTCTCTTGAGCGATCAATTGCCAGCGGTCCCCGAAGGAACCGTTGGACAGCCCGGCCATCTTGTTCTCCACTGCGCTTCGCACGCAGCCCTCCAAGAACCCGGAGGCCGAGGCCGGGGCTAGGAACACCTCTGTGTCCACGTCAAGGACCTTGCGGATCTTCTCCACGACCCCGTGCTGAAGGTCCTGGTAGTCCTTGCCTCGATGGACCATCATGGGTCTGTTCATAGAATCGAGAGTGTCCGGAAATACCTCCACCGGACCAACCGTGAAAAGTCTCCTGTTCAATTGAATCCCCTCATAGTGAACGCTTACCATCAAATATGTTTTGCCTGCCGGAACCCTCGGCAGACCCCGATGTCGGTCGGGTGACGTTAGAGGGTAAAAAACAGGATTTGAAATATGTTTCCATGCCCGCTCACTGGCGCAGTAGGCGGTTCAACCGGGCCACGGCCTCGTCCACATCTACTGAATCGATGCCGTAATGGGTCACGAAGCGCACTCGACCGATGCCGAACTCGAAGACCTGCACCCCGATCTTTCCCAATCTGTTGACACAGGTCTCAGCGCTCATTCCAGTACCAGTGATATCAGCCATAACGATGTTGGTCTCGACCGCATCCATATCGACCTCAACACCAGGAAGTGATGACAGCCCCGATGCCAGCCTCTTGGCGTTACTATGGTCGTCCCTGAGCCGCCCTACCATCTTCTGCAACCCCACGATCCCGGGGGCGGCGATGATGCCGGCCTGTCTCATACCCCCTCCGACCATCTTTCGGTTCCTTTTTGCCTGCTCGATGAACTCCGCGTTCCCCACAACCATCGAGCCTACCGGGCATGATAATCCCTTGGACAGGCAGAAACTTAGACTGTCCAGATGCCTCATGTAGTCCTTGACATCGACATCCAGGGCTACAGCGGCGTTGAATATTCGGGCGCCATCACAATGGACCTTGAGGCCATGATCGTGGGCTACCTTGGCCACGGCGGCGACCTCTGCCGGGGTCCACACCGATCCGCCTCCGCGGTTGTGTGTGTTCTCTATGCACACCAACCGAGAGATGGGGTAGTGCAGGTCGGGGATCCGAATATGCTCCTCCAACTGCTCGGGTGAGAACTTACCTCTGGTCCCCGGTATCAGACTGGGGATCGCACCCACCAATGCCGCTATGCCCCCCAGTTCGTAATAGTAGATATGGGCTTCCGATTCCATAAGGACCTCGTCCCCTCTCTGACAGTGGGACATCAGTGAGACAAGGTTGCCCATGGTACCGCTGGCCATCAGTAATGAGCCTTCGGTACCGAACATCTCGGCTGCTATGGCCTGCAGCTGGTTGACCGTGGGGTCCTCGGCTTCCACGTCGTCCCCCAGCTCGGCGGACGGTATGCTATCCATCATCTCCTTGGTAGGCAAGGTGAAGGTGTCGCTCCTAAGATCAATACGGCGCAAATCAACCTCTCCAGCCAGCGCGATAAGGGGCAGTGGATAAATAGTTAGCGACCCGCCTCTATGAAAGGTTGATATGTGCCCTGATCGGTACATTGTTCCCATGAAAGTGGACCTCGTGGATATTTTGGCCTGTCCGGCCTGCAAGCACCACCCATTGAAATTGACGGTGGAGCGGGAGGCTAACGGGGAGGTCATCGATGGTATGTTGGCCTGCGCGTCGTGCGGTGCGCGCTATCCGATCGAGGAAGGCATCCCCAACCTCCTACCGCCAGAATGATCAAAGTTTGGCCAGGGCGACCTTGATGCGGGACATCCCTTCCCTGATATCATCTCGGCTGGCAGCGTAGGACAACCTGAACCTGCCCTCTCCAGCTGGACCGAAGGCGGAACCGGGAGTGATCGCTACGTGCGCCTCTTCTAAAAGATATGCGGCCATTTCCTCAGAGGACATATCGAAATCGTAGGAGGGCATCATGTAGAACGCCCCGCTGGGCATGGGGCAGTTGAGCGCCGGAATATCGTCCATGAGCGAATACACGAGATCCCTTCGGACCTTGAACTCCCCCTTCATAGCCTGGACCGAAGCCTGCGGCCCGTTCAAAGCCTCTATGCATGCCTGTTGCACGAACGACGTCACACAGGTGATGGACTGGGTCTGTAGCTTGTTCAGCTCTTTGAAGATGGGCGCAGGTGCCACGGCCCATCCGGCCCGCCAGCCGGTCATGGCATAGGTCTTCGAGAAACCGTTGACAGTGATGGTGCGATCGAACATGCCTGCCAACGAGGATATGGAAAGGTGCTCCCCCTCGAACACCAATTGATCATATATTTCGTCGGCCAGGACGAAAAGGTCGTGATCATTGGCCAGGTCCGCTACGCCCTTGACGTCCTCTTTTGTCAGCACGGCACCGCAAGGATTGGAGGGGGAGTTCAGCACCACCAACTTCGTCTTTTTGGTTATCTGTTCAGCTAAACTCTCCGGCGTCATGCGGAAAGCCTTCTCCGATGACAATTCCGCATAGCGTACCTTCCCGCCAGCAAGTTTAGCGCAAGCCTCGAAAGTGCCCCAGGCAATGTCCGGTATCACGACCTCGTCGCCGTCGTCCACCATGGCCAGCATGGTCATGAAGATGGCCTGCTTGGTCGGGGTGATAAGGACATTGGAAGCCTCACAGGGAATATTATTGATCCAGCGGCACCTTTGGGACACCGCCTTGCGCAGTTCGGGAATGCCGGCCGAGGGCGTATAGTAGGTGAAATCGTTGTCCAAGGATCGCGCGCAGGCGTCCTTGATGTTGTCAGGGGTATGGAAATCTGGCTCCCCCATCGAGAACGAGATGATGTCGACCCCTTCAGCCTTGAGCTTACTGACCAGGTTGGCGATCTTCACCGTCCCGGATTCGGGGACGTTCTCCATCCTTCTCGCGAACATCACGCCGAGGAACGAGCCCAATATCTTTATGCTTTTCTCAATGCCTGATGCCAATCATCCAGGGGTATTGTAGGAAAAGTGATAAATAACGCCCTGCAGGTAAGCCGATTTGGTGAGTAATATGGTGTTCAAGTTGGACCTATCCGGACTACGCCACGGAACGGACCTGGTGAAACGAGGGTTCGCCAAGATGCAACAGGGCGGTGTGGTCATGGACGTGACCAACGCCGAGCAGGCCAAGATAGCCGAAGAAGCTGGTGCCGTGGCCGTGATGGCTTTGGAGCGGGTCCCGGCAGATATTCGTGCACAGGGCGGAGTGGCTCGCATGGCCGACCCGGTCAAGATACGGGAGATCATGGACACGGTAACCATACCGGTCATGGCCAAGTGCCGCATCGGGCATTTCGTTGAAGCTCAGATACTGGAATCATTGGGCGTGGACATGATCGACGAATCGGAGGTACTGACCCCGGCAGACCCGTTCATGCACGTGGTCAAGAAAGGTTTCACAGTACCTTTCGTATGCGGAGCCAGGGACCTTGGGGAAGCCCTAAGGCGCATCGACGAGGGAGCGGCAATGGTCCGGACCAAAGGGGAGCCGGGCACCGGTAATATCATCGAGGCGGTCAGGCATCAGCACATCATCATGGGCAAGGTAAGGGAACTGAAGGGCATGAACGACTCGGAGCTAGCGGTCGTCGCCCGACAGATCGAAGCCCCATTCTATCTGGTCAAGGAGGTTGCCAGTCTGCAACGCCTTCCGGTCATCAATTTTGCCGCTGGTGGAATTGCCACGCCGGCCGATGCAGCGCTGATGATGCAGTTGGGAAGCGATGGAGTGTTCGTAGGTTCGGGCATCTTCAAGAGCAACGATCCGGCCGTCAGGGCCAAGGCCATCGTCGAAGCGGTCACCCATTTTGATGACCCTAAGGTGATCGCCGAGGTGTCTAGGGGATTGGGGGAGGCCATGCACGGCATTGAGATCTCCACCCTGTCCAAGGAACAGCGGATGCAGGAACGCGGCTGGTGATCATTCCAGGGCGCTCAGCGCCTGGCAAAGGACCAGTGGCACGGTGAGAAGCTCACCGCCCAGGGAGACGACCTCGTCCGCCCTCTGATAAACGGGGCTGAGGAAATCTCCCTCGGTGAACCCGCCGATGACCGCCGTCCAACCTTCCTCTTTACTTTTTAGAACCTTCGATAGATCGGACCGATGTCCCCTAGGCGAGAACACCAATACCTTACGACCATCCACGACCTTCTCGAACGAGGCTTCCAGAAGGCGTATGGAAGCTTTTCCCTCACCTATGGACCCGTTTCTCATCAGCGGGTCGAGGAGCTGGAGGAACTGGAGGTAGTTGGCCGGTACATTTGCTTCTAGGCCGAAAATGAGCAGTTTGTCCTGCCTGGTATGCACCATCACCTCCAATCCTTTCCTCCGTAATGGAGAACGGAGGGACATACTGAGGAATGAATGGACCACATCGGGTCTTCCCCGGCGCGTGTCGGTCAAAACATCCTTCGGCCCGCCCCGGTACCGGTCCAGGAGGATCGTTCGGTCCCCTGACCGATACCATTCCATCTCGGCATCGGCCAGGAGCAGGGTGATCAGGAGATCACTTTGCCCATCGTGTCGGTCTTGACAGCGTCGTTGATCTCCCGGGAGATGCGACGCCCAGTGCTCATTCCCACTTCCACCAGGTCAGAGTAGGGAGAACCGGAGATGAACGGGTTGGAACCGGCCACGATCCTGGAGGATATCTCGAATATCTTGAACTCCAGTTTATCAGTTACGATGCCTTCCAGACAGAATGGTCCGATCATGCCTCCGAAAAGCTCGTAAGCGCGCTTCACCACCTGTTCGCCCATGTCGAACACCTTGGGCAATAAGCTCTCCCTGATGACCACTGGCACATTGCCAGTGACGACGAACGAGGGAAACAGCCCTAGCCTCTTCAGTTCTTCGGACGCCCCCAATTTGTACAGTTCATCTATGTTGCTCTCATCTCGTCGGTCCATGGACATGAGCTCAAGGGAGCCGTCCCTAACTCGGAACCCGTCCTGTTTGATAGGCGAGTAGAAGTAGTGCAAGTAATACCTGGTGCCTAGGATATACTCCTGGATAGTATACTCCTGCTCCATATCCAGTCCCATCTTGAACTCGTTGTAGTCCTTGGCTATGAAGAATCCCCGGCCACCCTTGGCCCCGTGGTATTTTACCAGTACCGGTCGGTCGATGGTCTTGGGATCCTCGATGACGTTCGGCATGGCGATGCCTGCCGTCTCCAGCCATTCCCTCATACGATCCCGATTGGATTCCCACCTCAGAACGTTCCTGTTGCCGAAGGTGGGCACGGGCATGTTCTCGAACTTGTCGGTACCCATATACTCCACGAAGGAGCCGTGCGGTACGATGATGACATTGCGGGCTAACAGCTCATCGACGTTGTCGATCAGATCATTGTAACTATCCAGTTTGATGAACTCGTCCGGCTTGGCCAAGGGAAAAGCATCGTAGTAACGGAAATTATCTTTGACCGTCAACCCCAATGTTTTGAAACCTTCTTTCTTGGCCCCGTTAAAAATTTGCAGGGAAGAGTGTGAGCAGAGGGTGGCCACAGTGAGCTTGTCCTTGTCGTACTCGTCGAGTATCTTGAGAATTTTGCCTTTCGGGACCATTACCTCAAAATTTTCCTGACGAATATAAACCTTTCGAACCTCCTCAATTGAAGAGTTGAATACCTAGGAATTCGAAGAAAACATATACGACCGTCGCGCGGGTAAGCCCGGCCAGGAAGTTAACTAGACCGAAATAGCGCACGTTGAGGGTCTTACCTTCCTTGTTGAATATGGAAAAAAGATACACAGGAACGGTATCGACCATCAAAGGGACGCTCAGAATAACGTACAATCCGATGTAGCTGAACTTCTCTACGAACCTCTCGCATGCGAAAACGAATTTACAATACCATCTCCAACGGTCGCAGAGCTTGCGGATCGGCCCTTCTACGTTCACTCCGATATAGAACACCAATATGCTGCCGACCCCCTTCCCGGCGGCCAGGATCAGGGCCTTGACCACGAAGGGCGTTTCCGGGCTCAGGAAAAGTCCCAGCTCTACGGGTATGGGCAGGATTATCGTCGCCGCTATGGCGTAAATAAAGAATACTGACCCATAGATTATAGGATCGCCCTGGAGCTGCTCCAGGGACGACCATATATCCTCAATGATCCCCATCGGACGAGTAATATACTGCGATTAGAAAAGGTTATTGGAATTCAGACCTCGCCATAATAATTGCTGGGTTATCACAATAATGAGATATCTTTTTATGTTCGTATGGCAATTATGCCAGGGGAGACTTCAATGGTTCCAGATAAAAAGGTGGGAAAGGCAAAGGACGAAGATTGGTTCGCCAAGCTTGATGCCGAGCTCTCGGCTCGTACCGATGCCATCTCTAAGGATAAGGAAGAGATCAACTTCCAAAAGACCACTATTAATCGGACTATCATAGGTGATATCTGGAACGTATTGAACCGTTTCTCCAAGATCAACGTCCAGTTGAACATGGAACCCACCTATAGCGAATTCGCCCAGTTCGAGGAGTTCCCCAATAAGTGGCGTTTCAAGACCGAGTACGATTTTGAAGCGGTCTCCAAGGTCCAATTGGTCGATCGAACCCAGACCCAGGGGCGCATGGGGGATTCCCTCAAGATCATGTATTACGCCGTGGATTCCACGCCCTGCCTGCGCGTAGTCTTCGACTATTGCGAAGGTGAACATTATTACAAATATGCTGGTTGGAAGCGGATATTCGGGCAGTTCGTGGTCTACGATTCCCCTCTGTCGAAGTTCGACATGAACCGGTTCCACGAGCACTTGGGCGATGTCGTTCTGGCATGGTATGAATCCCACCTGCGCAACAATCGGGACATACTGATCTCTCACCTCAAGGAGAAGTATGAACGCGGTGAGACATTCACTGAGTGAGCCATTTTCAATCGGCTCACGATCATCAATTTTTTACTGGCCTCTGCAAAAATGAGGCATTTATCTTCTCATTTTCAATTGTCGGTGAATAATACTATTAAACGTAATGGGCATAATGAGCCTGCCTAATTATCAAAGCAAAGGAGGCATTAAATGGACAAAGAGGAACTCACACCCCATGTGGAAGAAGTTGCCAGGGTGCTCGGGGAAAAGGCAGACAAGGAAGCGATAGAGAAAGAAATGGAGACCTACCTGACCTTATACAGGGTGTCCCTGGAGACGGCCAAGCGTAGCATCGTCAAGAACTTTGGCGGAGATCCTAACGCCCTACAGAAGGGGACCCGGAAGACCGTGGAGACGCTCACTGGAGCGGAGCAGTCGGTGGACCTCATGGTGAAGGTCCTCACCGTCAATCCCAAGTCGATCGAGGTCGGTGGAGCCTGTAAGAACATTGTCTACGGGTTGCTGGGCGATGAGACAGGAACGGTCCCTTACACTGTTTGGGAGACCGACCGTGTACAGCTGAACGAAGGATCTACCGTGCTCATTCGTAACGCTTATACCAAGGAGTACAAAGGATCACCACAGCTCAACCTGGGCAACCGGGCCACCGTTGAGGTCACTGAGGAGAGCCTCGCCGTGGTCGGAGCACCCGCCAGCGGTGCTGGGTCCCTTGAGGCCAAGATCTCCGAGCTGGGCGAGGGCATGAACTATGTCATCGTCTCTGGTAAGGTAGTTAGCTTGGAAGAGAAGGAGATCACCGCTTCAGGAGAGAAAAAGACCATCCTGACCGGTGTGCTGACCGACGACACTGGCAGTGTGGAGTTCACTGTCTGGGGGCAGACCAAGCTGAACAAGGACGATGAGGTGAAGATCATCGGCGCCTACGTCAAGAGCTGGAGAGGCATGCCCAAGCTGAACTTGGGCGACCGAGCTGAGGTCCAGGTGCTGGCAAAGGGATCTTTGGGAGACCTTACCTTGACCAAGGTTCAGACCCTTGAAGAGATAGAACGTGCCGGTGGAGCAATGGACACCTTGGTCCGCGGGACCTTGGTGGATGTGCGTGAGGGCAGTGGACTTATCATGCGCTGCCCTGATTGCCGTCGGGTACTGCAGAAGAGCACCTGCCGGGTACACGGAAAGGTCAAAGGCGTGGACGATCTGAGGATCAAGGCCATCCTGGATGACGGCACTTCTTCTTTGAACGTGATCTTCGCCAAGGAACTGACCGAACAGATGATCGGCGTGACCATGGACGAGGCTATCAAGCTCACCACGGAGGAGAGGAACCCGGACCTGATCAAAGAGATGGCCGAGGAAAAGCTCTTCGCCCGGTCCTTAGAGGTCCGGGGCATGGTGCGCAGTGACGACTTTGGTCCAATGATGATGGCAAAAGAGGTGCACTTCGTAGAACAGGACGTGAGGGAGGAGGGCGCAAAGCTCCTAACTGAACTGGAGGGATTCAATTGATCTCCAGGGAAGTTGCGTGGAGGATATTCGCCGCCGAGTTCAATTCCTCGAGCTACGAGATCAAGGGAGAGGGCGAGAAGGCACCTTCCTTCCTCATCTCGCCACTGGGTGCCAAGATCAACCGCGTATTCATAGTGGGGGTCCTCACCGACAATGAGAACGTAGGCAACGAGAACGAACCGGTGTGGCGGGCCAAGATCACTGACCCTACCGGTACCTTCTACCTTACCGCCGGACAGTATCAGCCTGAGGCAAGCATGGCATTGGCCAAGCTGCAGCCCCCTTGCTTCGTCGCCGTAGTGGGTAAGTTCCGCACCTACTCTCCGGAAGAGGGCAAGTTGTACGTGTCCATCAGGCCGGAAAGGATCGGCAAGGTGGAAGCGGCCATCCGGGACAATTGGGTCCTGGAGACGTGCAAGGCTTCCTCTGACCGAATCTCCGCCATGGAAGAGGCCATGAAGCTGGGAGAGCCTGACGCCGATAAGCTCATGCAGATCGGATTCAGCCTGCCACTGGCCGAAGGCGCCGCGCTCAGCGTCAAGCATTACCACCCTGATGACCTCACACGCTATCGTGCCATGGTGGTGGACGCGCTCAAGTTCCTATTGCCCGAGTACCAGATCGGTCCGGACATGTCAGCGGAAGCCGCGGTCCCTGAAGAGATCGAGATAGCCGAGGAGGACGATGTTGACAAAGAAGCATTGGTCCTGGCCATGATCGAAAGCTTGGATTCTGGCCGAGGAGCGGCTTGGGACGAAGTGGTCAAGAAGTCCAAGGAACAGGGCATCGAACGGGAAGAGCTCGACACGATCGCCAACTCTCTGTTGGACAAGGGATTCGTCTATGAGCCAGTATTGGGCAGGATGAGAAAAATATAAAAAAAATGGGAAAAGGTTTCCCAAACTTTTTTTTCTTTTTTTACCGGAGCTGTGCCATCAACTGGTCCTCGAACTGCCACTGCGCCTGGAAGTGATCGTTTAGGTCCTTGATGATGATATAGTACCAGTAAAACACGATGATACTGATGAGCAAGGTGGCGATCAGGAGTATGACGTTGGGCCTCTCCTTGAGGGTGCTCCAGGAAGGCGTCATCACATTGATGCCCAATTTCTGGCAGGCTACTTGAGTGTACTGGGTGAAAGCGTGCCATCTCTTGTCGTGGTCGAACGGGAACTCACCTAGGAAATACATGACCACCAGGTTGAGAAGGGGTATCAAACTGATGATGGTCCAGAGGACGGGGGTTCTCTCCTTCTCCTTGTACATTGCTTCCTGGTTGATGCTTTCCAAAGCGGATATCTCGTTGGCTATGAGCTGGGCTCTCTGAGTCTCCGCTCCCTTGTCCTTCAGATATGATATGATGGCCATGCGTAGGGCCATTTCCCTTTTGCGATGCTCGTCCATTCTCTTGAGCAACTTATAATTTAGGACCGCATAGAGGATAATGCCGATCGGTATGGCAAGCATGATACCGTAGATACCTATCACTAACACCAATACGACACCGATGATCAAGGCAATGACGATCGCAAGGATCGGCCATAGTGTCCATATTCCGCTCATGATATCATCGGTCATATTTCGGTTCTGTATCGCTCCGGCGATCTGACCTTTGGCACCGCCCCCATAGGATTGTCCTATTGGCATCTGACCAGGAGCGCCAGGAGGCGACTGCTGCCACCCACCCTGCTGGGGCGGTTGCTGATAGTTCTGCTGAGATGGCTGCTGCCACCCACCCTGCTGGGGCGGTTGCTCAGCAGAGGTTTGCTGAGGAGAGCTTATGCTCCGGCCACAGCCCTGACAGAACTGGGCGTCGGCCGAGGCCAACTTCCCACAATAAGGACATGTCTTGGTTCCGTCCATGTAAATCTTCTCCTTAAATTGGCCCCCTGGGGGGGTCTAGGCCGTATATGGCTTCTGGTATATATTTAGAATTTTGCCAGGGGAGAACAAATTACTTTTCGATCACCAGGGCGGCGTATCCTACCACCTGGTCCATCGGATGTATGTCTCCAGAGTTTCCATAATGAAGTAACCGTGCCTTACTGCCGTCGCATGCAAGTAGCATAGTGGCCACCGGACCGTATCCGCACATGCTGATGTCCCTTGCCATGACCGTATTGATGACCCCTTCTGCATCCAGCTCCAGTATGCGGTCCAACACGCGCCCGTCCTCCTGCTTGGCCGTGGATGCGGGAACATAATGTGAGAGATCTGAAGATGCCAGATACAAAACGTCCTTCCCAGAGCAGGCCTCCTTCAGCACCTTGGCCGTCTCCCGGGCCATTACGATATCCTGTTGCCCCATTACCAGAGGAACGATCTTGATATCGGGTGACAGGAATTGTAGGAAGGGGAGCTGAACCTCCAGGCTGTGCTCGTACAGATGAGCTGAACGATCTATCTCCACCACACCCCTTAATCGGGATAGGATCTCTTGATCCACCTTGACCGTGCCGAGCGGTGTCTCGAAATCCTCGTTGCATGCGGATACCGCCCTACCATATCCAGTATGATTAGGACCGATGATGACCACCGTCTCAGGTAACCCGTCTCGAGCCATCTCGGCGTATACGTGAGCGGCTACTGGACCGGAGAACATCAGGCCAGCATGCGGAACGACCGCCCCTACTATCACACGTTCCCCGTCCTTGACCACCTCAGGAAGTGCCCCGGGGCCGAACGGAGAAAGAAAGCATCTCTCCACCTCCTTCAGCAGGGCGGCTCTTGATGCTGAGTAGAATTGTCCGGCGACGGCCGCGTGGCGTACCATAAATGAAAATAAGGAAAGGGAGTTGAAAAGGGTTGGGGTTTACAAACTGGCTTCGAAGTCGTCGATGCCTAGCTTGAAATCCTCGTCCCTGACCATCTGTCCGCGCTCCTTCAGGATCTCGCGGGTCAGTAGCCAGTATACGCAGGCCAAAGAACGTCTCCCCTTATTGTTGGTCGGGATGACCAGATCGACGTTCCTAGTCTCGTTGTTGGCGTCACACAGGGCTACGATCGGGATACCCACGTTCAAAGCTTCGGCGACAGCCTGCTGGTCAGCAGCCGGATCTGTCACCAAGATGACGTCGGGCTCGATGTACCTGCCGAGCACTGGGTTGGTTAGGGACCCGGGAATGAGCCTCTCCTCGAAGTACATGGCGCCAATGGCCTTGGACATTATTCGAACGGGCTTTTGCCCGTACTGTCTGGCGGATACCACCAATATACGGTCGGGCTTGAACCTCGAAAGGAACTTTGCCGCGGCTCTGATGCGGACGTCGGTTTGTTTGACGTCCATTACATACAGGCCATCGGTCCTGACCTTGAAGATGAAATCCTTCATGTCAGCACTCTTTTGCTGGGTGCCAATGTGGACACCGGAGGTCAGATAAACGTCCTCCGGTACGAGAAGCTCGGTCTTGGACTCGTCGCTCATTTTAATAACCTCATGTGTCGCGCTTTACAGTTATTGGGATAATTCCCCTATCGAACTCCAACTGAGAAATGATAATTGGGTCGATCATCCCTTCGGGGATCTCTAGAAGCACAGGCGCGCCTAATGAAATCTGCAGTGACCTGGCACCGATGATGCGCGCCTTCTCAAATCTAGTATACTTCATGAATTCACCATAGGGGGAAGTGTCCCCATATTAGCGAGGGGCTTATAAATTTTTTCACGACCTGTTTGAGACACGCCAGACACGTTTTTCACCGCTTTTGTTGGAGTTACCTGACCGTCCCTGCTCTCACGGAATCCTTCCCCCTTTATATACATTGCCCTAGCGGTATCTTTTAGCGGTGTGGGGTACCAGACCACCTTCCTTAAGGATGGTGAGAAGGAAATCAGGTAATGGTTCGAACTTTGCCGTCATGCCGTTACCCTCGTTGGCGATTATTCCCTTCTCCAAATTGATCAACGCGACATCCCCCTTCTGAAACATCGATAGGACGTCGCATTCAATGACCGGTAGCCCGACGTTTATGGCGTTACGATAGAATATGCGGGCGAAACTGGGTGCTATTATCGCCCCAACTCCGGCGTACTTGAGCGCCAGTGGGGCTTGCTCACGGCTGGACCCACAACCGAAATTTCTTCCGGCCACGATTATGTCGCCGTAAGCGACATTCTTGGCGAACGTGACGTCTAAATCCTCCATCGCGTGCTTGGCCAGGTTCTTGGGGTCATAGTCATCCAGATACCTGCCTGGAATGATCACGTCGGTGTTGACATGATCTCCATATTTCCAAACATTCCCCCTCATTTCCACACCTCCCGCGGGTCGGCAATGGCTCCCTCGATAGCGCTAGCGGCCACCGTGGCCGGTGAGGCCAGATAGACCTCAGAGTCAGGAGAACCCATCCTACCCCTGAAATTGCGGTTGGTGGTGGCGATACACCTTTCTCCCGCAGCCAATAGACCTTGATGCGCGCCCAGACACGGACCGCATCCAGGGTTGGTGACGATCGCGCCTGAACGCACCAGTGAAGACAGTATTCCACTGTCCGCCGCCCATAGGTACACTTCCTTAGAAGCAGGAACCACGATCAGCCTTACGCTATCGGCGACCTTGCGGCCGTGCAACACCCTTTCAGCCGCCAACAGGTCCTCGGCCCTGCCATTTGTGCATGAACCGATGACCGCCTGGTCAATCGGGATGCCGGTCATCTCCTCTACCGGTTTTACGTTGTCGACAGAATGAGGATATGCCACCTGGGGCGATAGCCCCTGTAGGTCGAAATCGATCTCCTTTTCCACCTCTGCGTCGGCATCTGAGACCACTGATTGCCATGGTGTGTCCGTCCTTCCTTTCAGGTAATCCTGGGTCTTGTCGTCTGGGAATGTGACGCCGGCCTTGGCCCCCATCTCCATGCTCATATTGCACATGGTCATGCGACCGGATACGGACATATCGTCGACGACCGGACCGACGAACTCGGTACAACGGTAATCGCAACCGTCCGCTCCCATGCTTCCGATAAGGTGAAGAATGACGTCCTTGGCCGAAACCGGCCCCTCCAGTTTCCCGTTCAAGTGGAACCTCAGGGTCTGGGGGACCTTCATCCACAGCTCCCCTGTGGCCCAGACCGCGGCCATCTCCGTAGCGCCGATACCTGTGGAGAAGGCTCCGAACGCGCCATAGGTGGTGGTGTGAGAATCGGTGCCAACTATCAGCATTCCCGGGAGTACGTGCCCTTTCTCCGGGAGTACCTGGTGGCAAATTCCCTCCCGCAGGTCATAGAAGTTGGGCAGACCGTCCTGCCTGACGAAGTTCCGGACCGACTGGTGGCCTTCGGCGGCCTTGGTGGTGTTGGCTGGAATGCGGTGATCGAAAAGAAGAACGATCTTTTCCGGGTCCCAGACCTCTTTAGCCCCGATCTCTTTGAAGGACCTCAATACGAGAGCGGCGTTCTCGTGGGACATTGCCAGATCGATTTTGGCCGATACTATATCGCCAGGGAATGCCTCCTTTCCGCTGGCCCGGGTTAGAACCTTCTGGGCGAAGGTCATGGCTGCCATGATGTCTCCAACTGTATCGCCGAATATAGTCGTTTCTAACATCTTTGAAAATAATTACAAATACTGGGAAATTAGTGGAAATCATATGGGGAAGAGCAGTAGGTGGTTCGTTTCCCGCTTGCTTGTCAGTGCCATCTGCCTAGCTCTTGCCATAGTTCTGTTCTTAATAGGTAATGGTTATCTTAACCAAAACTTGCTGGGCATCATGGCTGTCTTCTACTGGACATTGGGGGTGGTATTCCTGTTCTTTGCCATCATAGTGTGGTTCTACCGCAGGCCTAGTGGTTCCAGTACCTTTACTCATGAACGTCGTGGGTCCCCGAAGACCGAACACGAACTGAACCGGGATTCCGAAATTCAACGGCAACGGGAATTGGACGTCGTTCGGATCGATTCGCACATGGTGGATAGAAAATGGTAATGTCGCCCGGATGCCTGGGAGGCCCGTGTGTTCATCGGCGCTCAACTATCATGTTACCTCGATATCTTGGGGAGGGTCTTAGACATGAAAAGATGGGTGAGTTGGCTATGGTGGAGATTGGCGGCATCATTGATCTTGTTCCCACTTTCCTACGCTTTATTCATATTAGGATTTGATTATTTATTCTTTGGACCCTGGCTGGCTAGCGCTATTTGCTTCTTAGCTGGGATCGTTGTCTGGTTCTATCGTAGTCCTGATCTATACTATCCTGAAAAGGAAGGTCGGATTATGCCCATGACCGAGCATGAAGCCCGATAGGATTGGGAGAGATCAAAGCAAGACGAGCTCAACAGGATAAGGTTATCCGGATACTGGGTAGACTGACGGTAGTACGGCAGATTTAGAGGGCCAAAAGATTGATCCTTTAGAAAAGAGAGGGGATAGTCATAAATCCGCTCCGGGTGTTCTTTTCTTGACTGGAATGAAGATCACTGTCTACGGTGGGGCGGGTGTTATCGGTGGCAACAAGATCCACGTGAGCTTCGGGGACCAAGGGCTGTTCTTTGATTTCGGCGAACCTTTTGATGTGAGTAAGAAATATTGCACGGAGTTCATCAAGCCCCGCGGGGCTCGGGGGCTTAGGGACTACCTCCGAATGGGGATGCTACCTGCGCTGGACTGCTATAGACCCGACCTGTACCCTGGCGATCTATCCTCTTCGGACATGATCCCGGTGCGGACGGATGCGCTCTTTCTATCTCACGCCCATTTTGATCATTACGGACATGTGGGCTTCCTTCGCCAGAACATTCCGATCGTGGCCAGCCCCATGACCTATGCCATCCTTCGAGCCTACAGCGAGACGGGGAGGGCGAACGCCCCGACCGAGCTCTTTGACCACGTGGTGAGAACGGAGAAGGAGGGGGAGCCAAGGGTCCTCATCTCCCCCCGTGGAAAGGTAAAGGAGGTAAAGGGCCGGTGCTGGGTGCTGACCGGGGATGTCATTGAGGACGACCCTGCTTGGAAGAAGGGGTCGGTGTGCGATATCATCAGAGGTGACGGGAAGATAAATGACATCGAGTACCAGGCCTTCCCGGTAGACCACTCGGTCTACGGCGCCACCGCTTACGCCGTTCGCCATGGGAACGAGGATTGGGTGGTCTACTCCGGAGACCTGAGAATGCATGGCGCGAGAGGGGAGATGAGCGCTGCGTTCGCCGATGCCGCGGGGGAACTGAGCCCGAAGGCCCTGATCATAGAAGGTACCCGTATCGGCCGGGTCTCGGAGGAAAAGGAGATCACTGAGGCAGTGGTGAGGGAGAACTGCCGGGCGGCGGTCGAGGAGGGAAAGGGGCTGACCATAGCCGACTTCTCGGCCAATAACTTCGAGCGCCTGGACACGTTCATAGGAATCGCCAAGGATGCTGGAAAGCGCATGGTGGTCACCCACAGGGACGTGGCCTTCCTGAAGAGCATCGCCAAGGTGGATGGCAACGTGCGCAAGGACGATCTTTGGGTGTACCGATCGCTAAGCTCAGAGGACATCGAGGCTGTGAACGGTCTAAAGGACAAGGGCTGGCAGGTGGCCGACCCGGACGATATTGCCAAAGACCCTGAGGAATACATGCTTTGCTTTTCATTCTGGGACATGACCAAGCTGCTGGACCTGGATTGGAACGGAGGAACATACATCTACTCCAACAGCGAGGCCTACGATCTCAAGCAGGTGGACAATCTGCAGAAGCTAATGAACTGGATAGACCTATTTGGTTTCAAATGCCGGGGATTGGACATGGTCGATGGACAATTAGAGTTCGAGAGGGGCTTTCACTCCTCGGGACATCTTTCCCTGCCCCACCTTTGGCAGATCATAGATACGATATCTCCGGAGGTGGTCATACCGGTCCATTGTTCCGACCCGGAGGCCTTCGCCAGATCATGCCCCGTGGAGACGATCGTACCGGTCAAGGGCCAGCCTATATCTCTGGGCCGTCGTTGATCGATCGGACGAATCGGTCCACATCGAACTTTCTTCGAGCGCCGTTCAAATTCATATATCGGATCTTCCCGAAGATCGGTCGCTCGGCCCAAGCCCTGTCGTGCACCCCTCCGATGCTCCAAGCCGCGCCAGTATAACCGTTCGGGTCGCGCCCGTCCATCTCATATCTATCGTTCAGGGATATGACGATGCGTAAGGCCTCTTCGGGCGTCTCCGTCCATTCCAAGATCTTCTTGGCCCAGTACATACGTAGCCATCCGTGCATCTTTCCCTGTTCGACCATCTGCTTCTGGGCCGCGTTCCAAAGTTGGTCGTGGGTTCTGGAATGCCCTAGTTCTGCCTCGTCGTACAAATATTCGCGGCGATCGCCCATGTGCTCCCTCAGAGTTGCCCTGGCCCAAGCTGGAAATCCATCGATCGAATCGTATCTGAGATTGTAATGACAAAAATTGTCTGAGAGCTCTCGACGGACTATGAGCTCTTCCAGAAAAGCCTCTCTATCACCTTGGGGAGCGGATGATCCCCTGACCGCCAAAGCCACCGCTTGAGCTGATATCATGCCAAAGTGCAGGTAAGGGGATAACCCAGATTGAGCGTCTAAGTTAGGATCGTTACGACCGAAGCTATAACCTTCAAGGCGCTTGGTGATAAAATCGTTCAGGACCATGCGCGCCTCGGATTCGCCACCACGCCAATGCTTTTCCTGATACCGTCCAAGTTGGTCGAACGCTCCTTCGATGTTCACCTCCGGCACATCACCTGGCCAGGAAGGAAATTTTAGGGGGAATGGAGGGAGATGATCGATGTATTCGGAAATATGGGCGGATATCTTTGGACGAAAGGTGGATGCAGCATAATCCTGTTTTGGAGATGCCCTCCAGCATGGTACAATGTTGTGCGCGTCCACCTCTTCGAACCCGCACTCGCTCCTTTCCATCGATGTTTTTCTCCATGCCCTCTTCTCCCTCAGAGGATCGAAATCGGTTACGGTCAGAGATATCTCCCATTCCTCCAGGAAACGGGGGAGGGCGTTCTCCGGTTCTCCCTGTAGCAGGAATAACGGCAACCCTACCCTTTTGGCATTGATTGCCAATTCCCTCAACCCCTGCAGCATGAAACGATAATGCCTCGGACCGGCCAATGAGAAATGAGGAGCGAGACAGAACACAATTCCTAATGGGCGCCCTTCCTGGTGGGCCCTGGCCCATGCATGGAACAGCGCCCAATTGTCCTGCAGTCGCTGGTCCCGGCTCATCCAATAAACAACTGGGCCAGCACCCGAGGAATTACGTGCTGATCGCCATCGGCCCTCGTAACCAGGAACTGTCGCCTGCATGCGGTATAGAATTCTCCCCCGCGACCTTAATGCCTCCTCAGACCGTTCCATTCTGCCAACCTTTTGAGTTGACGGTATGGGCGGTCCAAGATCAGAGCCAATAGGACCAAGGGCAGAGGGACGATGATCGGAAAAGGCGAATTCCATGCGAGCGCCAAGGATAATCCAACGGCCATGGATCCTACGGCCAGTGGTGTATGCATCAGGGCGTGTCTCCTGCGTGCAAGGGACATTTGTTTACTAAAAAGAGGTGGCTGACTGGCGTCGAGGACCGCCGCGGCGACCGCCGCCGATCTGAACGAAGCTTGGACCATGATCTCCTCCAGGTCCTTCTTGGGCTTGGTCCTGACGATCGTTCCTCGAACGAACTCAGGTGAGGAGACATATTTTTTCAACCCCACTTCAATGGCCTTTTGCGGAACGGTTAAACCGGCCAGCTTCTTCTCGCGTCGTTCGTGGGTCAGCCCCATTAACCCCTTTGATGTGGACTTGTCCTGAATGTAGTGGAGAGCCATCCCTAGATGCCTGTAACCCTGGTAGGTATCATTGCGCAGGAACGATTTTCTGGCCATCCAGACGTGAATCATAATGACCCGGTCGGATGCTCTGTGATGTCTTACACGATAGGAATGCCCCGGCCTGTTGGCCCTCTCCCCGTGGCGGTCCGGCTCCACCAGCCCATCCAGGAATGACCTCCTCTCTCCCTCCGACATCTGGAACCGATCGGCGATAGCGTTGCCGATGGAGAGATGAGAACGCCATTTCATGAAACCCGTTACAAAGAGCCAGTATATAAGTGATGAATAAAAAAGGAAGAATGTCAGGACATTTCATCCTGACGAGGTTAGGTTCACTTGGAGAGAAGTAAGAATTACTTCTTCTTGGTCTCAGCCTTCTTTTCCGGCCTCTTGTTCTTATCCATTCGTAAACCACCTCCAGTCCCTGCTGGGGATGAGAGAAATAATTGGGTAGGATATACCTAAGGAATATCATCATACCACGTTCCTATTATCATGAATATAATATTAAATAACAAAAGTGCGAGATTTTAGGCTGTTAAGTAAGAGATATCGATCCAGTTAGAAAAAATTTCAATTCGACAATATTTGTAATGATGTAGGCAATACATTAGATATCACCACTTTATTGATTGATTTTTTCGTTGATTGTCGAAAATTGTCCTAATTAATCATTGTTAATTACAAAACGCTTATCTAACCAAATGATACTGATGCCGCCCAATCGGGCTAACGATCAGGAGAGTTTTACAACGTTCGAGATGTTCGCCGTGGGGGAAGAGTTAGCCCTCCTTAACCTAGCCTTCCTGGTTGCTACCTATGCATTTCTGGGAGGGGCTATAAAATATATCGATCAGGTCTACGATGAAGACATGGGGTCCATCACCATGGCCAAGATATTGGCTGTGCTATCTGGACTCCTTATGGGCGCGAGCATGATCATAGACGGAGGATTCTCGACCGCGTTCTTCATGGCCATGCTCATTAGTTTGGTGCTCACTAAAAAGATCGATAACTGGAGCTTCCTGACGGGGACGATGGTGGCCTTGGCCACCTTCATAGTTGGAGCATTGATCTGGGGGGCGGAGCTGTTGCCCATACCCATAGTGATCTTCCTCATTGCCGGGGCGATCGATGAGATTGCGGACTCCTTCGCTCACAGAAGAGGTCTGGGGCAGGTGGCAGAATATATACTGCACTACCGACCCTTCAGCGATCTGGCCCTGGTACTGTTGATCGTCATCATGCCTTTCGACTGGCACTACCTAGCGCCTTATTTCGCCTTCACCCTATGCTACCTATTCATGGGCGGACTGGAGGATGGACAGATGGCGGAGTCTTTCAAGGGGATATTACGCCGGGCCTCCCAGTTGCGTCCCTGATCTTTGCTAGGAACGTGACACGAAAACGATTATATCGTAGGCGCTGCCATCTTTTAACGATGGATATGGATGATAAGGAATCGATCATGCAGGAACTGCGCAGCATCCCCATCGTGGGAGAGAAGGTAGCGGAACCATTGTACCTTCTAGGTATAAGATCGGTCAAGGAACTGGTGGATAGGTCCCCCGAAGATATGTATGGTGAGTTACGCACCATGAAGGGCTATTATGTCGAGCCATGCATGCTAAACCAGTTCAAGGTGGCGGTCAGCATGGCCGCCAAGATGAAGTAGGGATGCCTGCGGCCGATCATATCTGGCATTCGATGTAGTGCTCCCCCACTTCCTCTTGCCCCTCCCAATCCTCGGCCGTCTCAGCCCCGGATTGTCTAGATCGGTGGTTGTCAGTACTTCCTGCCTCGTCGGTCAGTTGCGGGAATAGGTCACCACGGCTCTCATGGCGCTCCGCTGGATATCTCCTCATCTGTGATTCGCTGACGAAGGTAGGCATATCACCCTGGGGCCATTCTTCATCCACCGGAGAGAATATCATCACCAGGCTTGCCATGATGATCACGAGAACGATGGCGGCCGCCAAGAGACGCCTGACAGCAGGGTGCTCGGGCATGTTAATATCATTCGTCTATCATTGTTTGAACCCCGCCATATCGTTGACCTGGTGGTCAACATCGATCTCGGCGAGTTGTAGACCAAGGTATAAGGCGTTTCTAGCGTTCTCCCATCCCGATGCAGCGCCATTATTTCGTTGCCAAGATGCCTGATGAACCGGGGGCATTGCATAGGGCGGCCGAGATCGTCAAACGGCACGGTGGGAACATCGACCGGATCCAATACGACAAGAGGATCGACCCCTATACTGTGTTCTTCGAAGCCCGCTGCTCCGACGAAGAGTACCTGGCCATGAAGACAGAGCTGGATGCCATTGGCTACCTTCAGGGGCAAATGATGGTTCCCAGCTTTCTCAAGTTCCAGGTGATATTACCAAACAGCAGTGGCGCGTTGTTCGATTTTCTTAATTACACGACCGCCGCAAAGTGCAACATCGATCTATTGGACTTCGATGATCGCGGCAAACACCCGGAGCGTCTGACCGTTTCTCTGACGGTGGAGAAGGCCCAGATGGTGGACCATCTCCTGGAGGACCTCAAGTCCCGTTATCCGTTGGAGATATTGGAATATGATACCACTGGTCAGCACCTGGACGACACGGTGTTCTACATTCGCTTCGCCCAGGAGCTGCGGGGACTGCTCGGACATGCTGAAGATGCGTTCCTGTTGAGATTGCTGTCCGATATCAACCACGTTGCGCAGGAACTGATGAACATGGGCAAGGACCCCAAGCAGGTCTTCTCGGACGTCCTGCGTAGCGGGAAGGACCTGAAGATGACCAGTGGGAAGAGCTTTTACGCCGACCTGCAGGAGCTGGACCTGGAGGGAGCGAGATTGCTCTGTGTGCAGATGCCTTGCGGGGGTAACTCCTACCTGTTGTTGAAGGGGGCGGACGTGACCATAATCGATACCGGCTTCGGAATATACTTCCGTGATCTGGACCTGCTCATGGAAAGAGAGGGATGGGGCGGCATGGGCATGGTACGTCAGGCGTTCATAACCCACGGAGATGCCGATCACTCCGGTTCTGCCGGACTGTTGAACGCGGAGGTCTGGATGCATCCTGATACGGTGGAAGTGATACGACAGTCCAACCGAGCCTATGGTTCGGAGAGCGAAGGGTCCGTACTGGCTGAGATCTACACCAAACTGATCAATCTCTTCTCCGCTTTCTCCGTGAACGAAGAGCCTAGGACGTTCCACACCGAAGCATTAGGAAAAAGGGGCGACTTCACCATATTGGCCAGAACGGATGTGGCTGGCATGGGATGCGAGGTCCTCGAAGGGTTCGGCGGACATACACAGGGCCAGGTGTTCTATTTCCTTCCCACCCAGCTCGTAATTTTCACCGGTGATAGTCTGATCAACTTTGATAGCCTGACCGAAGAGCGCAAGGAGTTCGCCACACTGGCCAAGAACCTCATGACCACGGTGAACGTGGACAGCGTGAAGGCCTCCAAGGAACGCAAGGGTCTGCTGCGACTGATCGATGAGGTGGAATCGGCCAGGAACGATGGCCGAAAGTGCCTGGTCTGCAGTGGACACGGGGCGATCTCCGTGCTCGAGAACGGCCGATTGGTACAGCACGGGAACGTTCGACGATATACCTCGGAATAAAAAGGGAGAGGGAAAATGTTTGGAACGGTCTAATTTCCCACCAGGGTCCCGGCGAACACCTGCCATGCCAACGCGGTCTTGGCCACCAGGCTGAGCACGATGTAGATGTACTCCCCATAGAGGTAGTCCTGCCATTTCCCCTTCTTCCTATATTGCAATATCATGTTTATGGCGAATATGTTGAAGAAGAAGGCTATGGAAATGAAAATACCGTAAACGAAGGCTGGGGGCGATCCACCTCTGACACCGGTGAAGTACATCACTAAAGCGATCCATGGGACCAGACCGGCGAAGCACCCGAATATGAACGAGGTCCAATCGGTTCTCTTGGTGTTCTGGTTGTGCAGCTCCATCATGTACCCGAACAGGTTCATGCAGGCATTCAGCGAGAACAACAGCATGATGGATACAAAATCGAACATGCCACACAGCCAAGCGATGACCACCAGCATGAACGAGGAAGAAACCGCATATTCGAACCAGCGGGCCTTGTTGATGTTCATCTTCAGGTTCTTTACATACCATTTATAGCCGAAGGTCGAGATCGAGAAGTGAGCGATCGCCGACATGAGCAGGAATAGCGCAACCATGGGACCAAGCGGCACGGAGAAGAGCTCGAGCGCAGCTCCGGGGCCTCTCGGCGGGAAACCCCCCGCCGCATCTATGAACGAGGTCGTGAAGACCATCTTTACACTGTAATCTGCGATTGCCAACATGATCGCTGCTTGAATGAAGTGGAATGCCCCCATCACCGCATTGAAGCGCCTCAATTTTTGGAACTTGACGTTATCAATATCATTACTATCCACGATAACCCCTCTAAGAATATCATGCATTCAATTGGTATAAATAAATTCTAATAAATCTATTGAAATGGCAAGTATTATTAATCCTTTGATACGAACTGGCTAAGACCATTCCCTTTAAAACATCTAAAGCGGAGAAAACAGGCTGATGGTCCATTCGGAGATCATTGACCAGCATCAGTGGGAATAGAAAATTGGGGGCCGAAGCCCCCTTATCGTTCGCTACCTTTCAACCCCTCAGGGTGCCAGACCACACCTGCCAAGCCAATATGCTCTTGGCGAACAGGGACAGGATTATGTACCCCCTCTCTCCGACCAGATAATCGGCCCATTTGCCCTTCCTCCGGTACTGGAATACCATGTTCAACGGGAAGATGTTGAACGTGATGAACAAGGACACGATGATAAGGTAGACGAATGAGGGTATGGTGTCCGAGTAGGGAGCGATGGCACCTACGAAATACCAAATGATGACCACCCAGGGAACGAGTCCGGCGATGCATCCGACGTAGAATGGGGTCCAATCCACCTTTTCCCGGTCCTGGTTCCTCCTCTCCATGAGCATCCCGCAGAGGTTCATGACCATGCAGGAGAAGAATATGAGCAGCAGAGCCCCGAAGTCGAATATGCCCACCAGCAGGGCGATGATGACCAGCATCCAAGAGGCGCTGAACGAATATTCGATCCATCGGGCATAGTTGATGTGGTTCTTCAGGTTCCTCACGTACCAAGGATAGAGCCAGGGCGAAGCCAGCAACCAATGGGCGATAGCGGATATGAACAGAAAGGCCGCCACGGATGGGCCGATCGGCAAGCTGTATACCACATCGGTCTTGTTCATCAGCGTCTCGGTCAGTTCATCGTAGAAAAGGAAATTGGATGTGATGTTGATGGAAACGGAATTGCTGACCAACAACATCAAGGACGCTTGGATGAAATGGAACAAGCCCATTATAGCATTGAAGTTCCTCAATTTTTTGAATTTAGTATCATCTGTATCGGCTTCTGCCATAGAAACCCCTCATAAAATAGGATTTACAGCGTATTTAAATGACTTGTTTCTGAAGTGAGTCCCTTTCAAAAATAATATTAATGTACTTTCCCCTCACACTGTCGATTGTTATGAAAGAGAACATTCTACGAGAGGTCATAGAGACCAAGAAGTTCCTGTTCTATGGTGGAAAGGGTGGGGTAGGCAAGACCACCATGGCCGCGACCACTGCAACCTGGCTCGCCGATCACGGATACAAGACGCTGATCGTAGCGACCGACCCGACCATCAGCCTCTCGGCCATTTATGGCCAGCATATCGGTGAGACGGAGATAACCAAGATCGGTACGGAGCGCAATCTGTGCGGATTGAACATCAACCCCAAGAAGGCCATGGGAGTCTTCCAGACCAGGTTGGAGGGCATGATGCAGGGCTTCTCCACCATGTTCGGCAGTGAACTGCTATCCACACCGTGCACTGAGGAGATCGCCGCTTTCGACCAGTTCGTCAGCTTCTTCGAGGATACCGAACATGACAAGGTGGTCTTCGATACGGCACCAACAGGTCACACCCTAAGAGAGCTGTCCATGCCTTTCGACTGGTCGGGATACATCTCCAACCAGATCAAGAATCGTCGAGAGCTGTCGGAAGCTTTGGGCTTCGTTTACGATGAGCAGATGGTGGCCGATCTGGAAGTTGAGAAGGCCCGTTACGACCGTTCGGTCAAAGGGCTTTCGGACACCAGCATCTCCGCCTTCAACCTAGTGCTGCTGCCGGAAAAGCTGCCCATCGAGGAGACCGCCAGAGCCATCGAGGACCTTTCGGGTTTCGGCATCAAGGTGCGCTCGCTCATCATCAACGAGGTCATCCCCAAGGAGGTCCTTCAGGGCAACTGGTTCTTAGAAAGGAGAAGGGCAACACAGGACAAGTACCTGAAAGAGATCGAGGAACGGTTCTCGTCCATAACCCGCAAGGAAGTGCCTCTTCTCGACACCGACGTTTATGGGATGGACATTCTGAGACGGGTGGGAAGAGGTCTGTATGGCGAATAAATTGAAGTTGACCATCTTCTCCGTTTCCTGCTGCCACCCCCAGTATGCAGCCTACGACAAGCAGTACGTGGATAGGTTGAAACAGGCCTTGCAGGAGACCGGATTGGAGGCAGACCTTAATTTGATCACTGCAACAGAAGCGCAATTGGGCGTCCAACACTATTACCTAGCAGAGATCCAGCCTTTGTTCAAAAAGTACGGTTCGGCCGTCGCGCCTGCTCTTTTCATCAACGAACGCCTGAAGCTCTACGGCGGAGTGCCGACCTTGGAAAAGCTGAAAGAAGTGATGATGGAAGCCGCAAATGACCAGTCCCTGATCATGTGGTGAGACATGCCGGAACTGCCGGAGGTGGAGACCGCCCGTCGGCAGTTGCATGAGGAACTGGTCGGCCAGCGGATCGTGAGGGCCGATGCTTTGGACCTGAAGATGCTGGTAGGCGGTAACGCCAAGGAGTTCAGTTCCCGCCTGGAGGGAAGGCTCATCGTAGGCACCGACCGCCATGGAAAGCATCTCTTTCTACTGCTTGATCACGGAGCCTTGCGCATACACTTGGGAATGAGCGGTAGCCTTCACCCGTTCAGATGCGGAGGGGAGACCTCCCATCAAAGAATGGTCCTGGATCTAGACCGTGGCCGGGTCATTTTCGATGATCCGCGACGGTTCGGACGCTTTCAGGTCGTGGAAAATGTCATGACGTTCGTCTCGCAGAAGGGATTGGGACCGGATGCGCTCAGCATCGGAGAGGGGGAATTTCACCGTAGAATATGCAGAAGAAGGAGGGCCATCAAGGCCGTGCTGTTAGACCAGAAGGTGGTCGCGGGCATAGGGAACCTTTACGCCGACGAAGTGTTGTTCCAAGAAAGGCTAGCACCTATGGCATTGGCGTCTCAGATCCCACAGGACCGGCTGATGGGAGCGTGGAGCAGGATGCGAGAGGTGCTTGGTACCGCCATCGAGGCAGGGACCGAATTTGAAAGGTTTCCTGCTGACTATCTGCTTCGACAGAGGAATAGGGGAGGACCTTGCCCCAGATGCGGCCAGGAGCTTAGATCGGCAAAGGTCGGAGGTCGGACCACGATCTACTGTCCCTTTTGTCTATTAAAATAAGCGAATTGAAGAAAATGAGTTTTTTATAGCATAAAGATTGTTGTAATGCTCGGTGGGGAATGGACGAAAGTCTGGTCACTATAGTAAATCTCTTACTTTGTCTGGTCATCATGGCCATTGGTCTATTGGGCTACCGACGGAGCCGGCATGCGCTACCAATGATATTGGCCCTGGTCTTCGGACTGTTCGGGTTGTCCCACGCCCTGGTGCTGATAGGGATATCGAGCGATCTGGAACCCGCGGTGTTCATCATTCGTGGGCTGGCCTATGGACTGGTCATCTATCTCCTGTACCGGTACGTAAGGGTCTTGGACATCTTTTGACGGTTCTGATCGAGACCGTTGACCCCGCGCACACCACATGTTTAATACCGCTCGAAAGGAGTGTTTCAATAGGTGATGTAGTTGGTAACACCATCTGAGGAGATCACCAAGTTAGGCGATATCGCCAGAAGGCACGGAGCTGTTGCCGCCCCCCTAAGCGCGCACGAAGTGGTGGTGGCTGACTGGGTCAGGTTCAAATGCCGCTACGGATGCAAAGGGTACGCTAAACACCTCTCCTGCCCCCCATACGCCCCTGACCCCGAGGAGACCCGCGGGATGTTAGCCGAGTACGATCACGCCTTGTTGCTCAGATTTGACGGAATACCGGGAAGGGAGAATGCCCGGCCGGAGGACGTGCCCGAGGATTTCCACCCTTGGTATAGAGATCTAATACTCTGGGTGAACAAGACGGTACACCTCTTAGAGAAGACCGCCTTCTATGATGGGTACTACAAGGCATTCGGTTTTGGGGCCTACCCATGCATATATTGCGAGCATTGCGTGGCCGAGGAGAGCGAAGGGTCGGTGGACGAGAGCGTGCGTCGAAAATGCCGGCATATGGACCTGGTCCGCCCGAGCATGGAGGCGGCCGGCATGGACGTCTTCGCCACCGCAAGGAAGGTGGGGTGGTCCTTGAGCACCATACCCTGCCAGGATATGCAGTATGGCAAGGTGATCAGATTAGACATCAGGTCAGTAGGCCTGGTGCTTCTGGAATGATGCCTCGAACAGCATAGGAGCGGCTGCTCAGCGTAAAATAGTAATGGATGGTAACGGTTGTTGTCCTGAGGACGCTAGTGACATGGCTGAAGAGAGCGACGGTCGGTCCGGGGACAAAAATGGATCTTTGCCCAAGGAAGTGGCTGCCGGACTAAAAGAAGCGGGAGGGCTGGAAGGTCTGCGGTCCGTCATGCCCGACGAAGCGATCTTGAAGCCCCTGGCCGAGCGGCATCAGGCCCTTTCCGATCCATTGCGGCTCTCCATCCTGTACTTTTTAAGAGGAAGTGAACTGTGCCCCTGCGTCCTGAAAGATATAACCGGATTGAGCGATTCCAAACTGTCCTACCATCTAAGTATTCTGGAGAAGGCTGGCATGATCGTATGGCGTCAAAGCAAGAACTGGCGGGTGTATAGCCTGACCGATCTGGGTAAGGCCTCCGTACCCTGATCTAAACTGAATCGAACACGGTCTTTAGGGGTAATATATAAATCGAAGGCGAACCAATCGACAGTCCATGACAACAAGCGGTGGATCTTCTGCCGGTTCTATGGAACCTCTTTATGCTAAAATAGAGGAAGCCGCCATGCAGGCAGGCTCCGATATGGTCGGCTTTGCCAACATGACCCCGTTGAAAGGATTGCTGGTCGGGGACCCTACAACCTTCGAGTTACCTTTCGCGGTCACCTTTGCAGCGGAGATACCCAAGGTGGCGGTTCAAGCTTCCATGAACAAGCCCAGCGAGGAGATGCGGGAAGCCTACAAGATGTGCAACAAGAAGCTCAAGGCCACCGGAGAAAAGGTGGTGGAGATCCTGACTGCTGCCGGTTACAAAGCACGCTTCATCGACCCGGCCCAGAGAGTGGTCCCTGAAAAGCTGCTGGGACCGATCTCCCAGAAGGCCATCGCCACACAGGCCGGAATGGGTTGGATCGGTAAGAACGGTTTGCTCATCACCGAGAAGTTCGGCCCCCGCCAGAGAATGGGCGCAGTGCTGACCGATATGCCAGTTACCAGAAAGGTCGCCTTGATAAACAACCAATGCGGCGAATGCACTGCCTGCATCGACAACTGTCCAATGAAGGTGTTAAAGGGTCCGGAGTTCGAGCACCACCCTGAGTCCCGTGACCTGGTCATAGACTGGGCAAAATGCGGGGATTACGAGAAACGCCTCATCGGTGACGGCAGCAAGCCTGAGAAGGCCTGCGGACGGTGCATAGCTAGATGCCCCTTTTCATTCCCGGAGAAGTAAAACCTATTAGGGGGCCTGACCCCCGTGCCTTCAATTTTTTTAAGCACGTTCTAGCCGAATGCTTCGGACCTTCAGCAATACCAATGTTCCGTTCAATATCATGGCCACGGCGTTCCAGAGGATCACGGGCAGGTCTTGTATGACCAGACCATACAGCAGCCATAGGGAAAGACCGACCATAAGGAGAACGGGCATGGTCAAAGAGACGTCTTTCATGCTGCCAGTGCGATACCCCTTGATGACCTGCGGGACGAAACCCATGGTCGTAATGAATCCTGCGGTCAGTCCTAGCAAGACGGACATGTCCATGACCCTTCATTCGTTCTTTAATATTCACACTTTCGTCGATCAACGGTTCGGACATGGGACCGGGTCTTCTCTTATACGTTTATAAAGGCCACCGGAAAAAAATGATCGATCGGGAGATATCCCTTCGTTCGGACCCAGAGATCCGATGCCTCTGGATGATAATGGTTGGTAAATACTTAAAATAAGACCTATAAATTTCCTCACCTATGTCCTCATCAGAATCATCCCCCAAGACCGCGGGGGTCCTATTCAACTTGACCATTATCATCTCCGCCCTCGGAGTGTTCGCAGCGATATACTTCTGGTTCGATGACGTGAAAGAAGCTGTTTACATTGCTAGCTTCACCCTGGTCGGCCTGATCGGGATAGTCAGCTTCCTCCGGCATTCGATATTCTACAGATCGGACCAGGCGCGGATGGGTTGGCATCAGGACCGGCCGGAGTTCCAGATAGAAGTGGGCTTTTCCAACCTGGCCATCGGTGTTGCCGCCATCGTCGTTGTCGCACTTGATCTCGGATTGATCGCCAGTGCTGTGTGCCTCCTCACCTATGGAATATATCTGGGAAGCGCCACCGTACTGCACGGCGTAGAGTTCGCCCGGAGGAATAGCGAAAACAGGAACCCTGCGAAGATAATCAACTCCGCCTTCTTTTCGATGATACTGATAGCCTTGGCCGTACTGGCATTGATGGAGGCAGGCGCGCTTTGAGAATCGCACATAATGGCATCCAAGCGTTCAATGATGTGACAAAAAAAGCACCTGATCGACGTCCTGGTCCTCTTTAGAATAATAAGTATTGATCATTTATTGCGGTTCGACATCGAACGTCGCACCGCCCCCTTGATCACGCGTGGCCGCCTCGAGGATTGCATCGAGGTTCACCCCGGTCATCTTCTCCGACAGCTTCCAGACCCTCCTAGCCAGATCGTTATCCTTTCCCCGTTTATGCGGTTCTACCAGGACGGGACATCCTTTGAACTCCATCCAGCCATCGGGACCGAAGTAGTCACCGTTGGTGGCGTTCGGGTCCAAAGCAGCCCGCAATGCAGGCATAGCCCCTTCGTTGAGGCCGTGCATGAATGGTTTTAGACCCTTGCGCATAAGTTTTCCGTTTCTATACAGAGGGGTGTCCACCAGGCCGGGATGACAGGTCAAGCTGATAGGCGCGCCCAAACCCATCTGGTCCAGCCTCCTGTGCAGCTCCCGGGAGAACAGCAGGGTAGCCAGTTTGCTCTGCTTGTAAGCCCTCCACGCCCTGTAGGACCTTTCGGAATTGATATCCTTGAAGTTGATCCGGCCACCTCGATGCACTATGCTCGATTGGGTGATCAAACGGGAATTGGGCGTGTTCGATAGGATACCCAGTAAATGTGCCGTGAGGACGAAATGCCCAAGATGGTTCACTCCCCACTGAGACTCGAACCCATCGTTGGTCCGTCCATAGGGGGGTGTCATTATCCCAGCGTTGTTGATGAGCAGGTCCAGGGAGATGTGCCCTGATCTGAACCATTCTGCGAACCGCTCTATCGAGCGCAGGTCGCCCAGGTCTAATCCCATCGCCGTGGGCGTCGCCCTTGGGATGGACCTTCTTATCTCCATGGCCACGGCCTCAGCCCCTTCCAGATCGATATCGGCCAGTATGACGGCCCCTCCCATTGTCGACAGTGACTTGGCGATGTGCGCCCCCAGTCCGGAGGCCGCGCCGGTTACGATGACGGTCTTGCCGTCGATGCGCGGCACGTTCTCGTCACGCCAATCCCATGCGCGTTCTGGCATGGTGGTGTGGATGTGGTGGTGAGATGATAATCGTTTCCGGGACACTTCCCGGCAGTATGCCCTGAACCCCTCGGGCTCATGGATAAGAATGATGGCGGGCCCGTGGGGATTCGAACCCCAGTCTTCGGCTTCGAAGGCCAAAAGGATATCCAGACTACCCTACGGGCCCATCCGTTGCCGCATATGGGAATGGGGGAGATAATACTATTGTCGGGGCTGAACGCCATCAACAAGCAGCACAGAGGGTGTTCGGCATACCTTGAACAGGTTCATCACCGCATGACAGGGGCAACAGGTGGCTACGGCTATGATATCACCGACCTCGCTACTTTTCACCAGGTTCCTAAGGGATTTCAGGTCCTTTCCCAGGATGGCTCCGTATGCATCGACCTTGATCGTCCTGAGCACCGCATGGCCGATCGACATGTCGTCCAGCACGGCTTTTAACACCTGGTAAAGGTTCGCAACAAGGGAGTGCCCGGTGAGAGGGCAAATTTCTTTTTGCTCGCAATCCTCAGGGCATTTCTTCGACCCTTTGTTCAGTGTCATTAGGACCGTCCCGTTGTCGGGGTCCATGGTGACATTGCCTAGTCCCCCCAATCTGGCCACCAATTTCTTTTCCAGGAAAGAAGAGCCCCTGGGCGATAACCCACCCCCACCCCAGGCCATCGCCAATCGTCCCGCAGTGTGTCCGGGCATGCCAGGGACCAACAGGTCAACGCTTCCCTTTTCCAGAACAGCTACGGCCGTACTAATGACATCCCCGCATAACAAGAGTGGTTTAGCCTCGTACCATAGCTCGTCGATGGAACCGCACACCCGGCATCGATCGGCCACCAGGCAATGTTCGTCTGCGTCCAGGACAGCCACTCGATAGTCCTCCGAGAGCAGCTGGCCCAGCACCTTGGCGCATATCCTACCTCCTCCCAGACATAGGACCCTGGCTGGAACCTCCCCGTTCAATACCTTTCCATCCATGGTCTGGTCTGACACCTTTACCGATACCCCTATCGGTTTTAGGTAATCTTAATAATCTGTTTCCCTCTTCCGCCGTTCATGAAGCGGGTCACCATGGGCCATGGGGCGGGAGGAGAGATGATGCAGGAGCTCATCGTCAAGTCCATTGCGCCTTTCCTACCCAAGATAAGGACCGAGGTGTCACTGGAATCCTATGACGATTCCGCCGTGGTCGATGGTGTGCTTTTTACCACCGACGGGCACACCGTAAAACCCATCTTCTACCCCGGAGGGGACATCGGGTCCCTGGCGGTCAGCGGCACGGTGAATGATATAGCCGTCATGGGGGGAAAGGCCCTGGCATTGTCCAACACCATGATCCTGGAGGAGGGGTTGGAGATCGAGGTCTTGGAAAGAGTGATGAAAAGCATCGGCCGATACTCGGAGATCTCCGGGGTACCAGTGGTGACCGGGGACACCAAGGTCATGGAGAAGGGAGCGATAGACGAGATGGTGGTGGTGGCCTCAGCCATTGGCAAGCGACACCCCTCTATGGATCACAATCTCGAGGTCGCCTCGTCCTATAGAAAGGTCGATTCCCGCTGGCTCACTGACGACAACGTGAGGGATGGGGACATCATACTGGCCTCCGGTACGATGGGCGATCATGGGATCGCCCTGCTCTCATTCCGCGAAGGTTACGGCTTCGAAAGCGAGGTGCAAAGCGACTGCGCCCCCCTCAATCACATGATAGGAAAATTACTGGGGGTAGGAGGGATGACCTCCATGAAGGACGCCACCCGCGGCGGCTTCGCCAACGCCATCAATGAGTGGTGCAGTAAATCCAAGATCGGAATAGAACTGGTGGAGAAGGACATCCCTATTGCAGAGGCTGTGCGCAACGCCAGTGAGATGTTGGGGCTCGATCCATTGACCATCGGGAACGAGGGGAAGGTCATCATAGCCTGCGTTCCGGAAATGGCCGAAGAGGTCCTGAAGGCCTTGAGGGCCGACGAACATGGCAGGAATGCCGCCATCATCGGGAAGGCCAGCAAGAACACGAAACACGTCATGATGCGAACTGAGGTTGGTGGACGGCGCATATTGGAACCGCCTGTGGGCGACCCGGTCCCGCGCATCTGCTGATCTCGAACGCATGACATTGCCTATGACAGCGTATCTTCAATGAGCAATATCTTCGTCGTTACCAAATAAAAGTGCCTCTTTTCAGGTCATTAACCCCTGAACATGGATCATTCAGACGGTGATCCTTTTCAATGACGGGGTTACGATTCTCCCCCATATTATCTATGTCTTAACAATAAATAATTTTTATTTGTACATATAATTATAATTATATGTCGTGTAATTGATTCGTAGGCGATTGCCTTGTCGAATTATTCCGCCATCGCGCGAGAGATGAAAGACATCCTGGGCTTGAAACATGAACCCGTAGCCATCACCCTTATTAAAGAACGAAGCGCCATGCCTGCGGATTACCCTGTACCGGAGACACCTCTGAGGCATTGTGCGACTATTATGAGGGCGCGCAAAGGCGAGAAACTCTTGGTTCCGGCGGACAAGCAAGCATGCCCTGTAGGAGCCTCGGCCATGGGTCTGGTCCCCGTTCCAGAAAAGGTCGCGTCAGGCGATTTCCATTACAATATGGGCATGTACAAGGATTCTGCTGCGGCCAAAAAGACATTGGAGGCCAGACCAGCATTCCCGATGGGTAGCGTGGTCGCGGTGGCGGCGGCACCGTTGGGGCAGGCGACCTTGGAACCCGATGTGGTCGTGATCACGGCCTTGCCGGAGCAGGTATTCTGGCTCATACCGGCCTCTTCCACCTATGAATATGGGGGTCGGGTCACGGTGGAGATGGGAGCGGTCCAGGCCAGTTGCGCCGACTCGACCATCATGCCGATAGTGAGCGGAAAGACCAACATCTCATTGGGATGCTTCGGTTGCCGCAAGACCACCGACATAGCTCCGGAGGAAATGCTGGTCGGGATCCCATTCAAGAGATTTGATGAAATTATGGCCGCATTGAGGGCCATGGGGGCCGGCCCTATCCCGAAATCAAGGGCGAAATAATCCTGGAAGGGAATTGAATGGACGAAAAGGACCAGCGTAACCAATGGAACCTGACCTATACCGGCAAGAACGATTTCTTCGGCCCCGAACCGAGCGACCTTGGACGCCGAGCCGTGAACATCTTCAAGAAGTCCGGAAGTCGAAAGATACTGGAACTAGGCTGTGGCCAGGGACGCGATACATGTCTGTTCGCCAGAGAGGGGTTCAAGGTCATCGCTTTGGATTACTCTGAATCGGGCATATGTCAGATTAGGGAAAGAGCCGAAAAGATGTGCTTGGACCCGAACTTGGAGTGCGTGGTGCAGGATGTGCGTGCCGGAATACCGCTTCCGGACGCATCCGTGGACGCAGTGTACTCGCACATGCTATTCACCATGGAACTGTGGGAGAAGGAGATATCGTTCATCCTGAAGGAATGTCGCCGGGTGCTAAAACCAGGGGGGCTGAACCTTTATTCAGTGCGCAACGACCATGATCCGCACTTCGGCAAAGGGCCGAACAAGGGTGAGGACATGTGGCAGAATCCCATTGGCTTCGTGGTTCACTACTTCTCAGAAGAGAAGATAAGGAGATTGGCAGTTGGCTACGAAATCGTTCATATCCAGGAATTTGACGATCCTTCGCCTCCCTTCACCAAGAAGCTGTACGAGGTTCTGCTTCGGAAGACCTGATCACACCGCTCCAGCGATCAGGTAGCAGATCACGAAGGCGATCAGTCCGACTCCAGCCATCCTGAGGCCCTTCCACCAAGGGTTCCTCTCGCTCATGCGCCCCATGAAGAATCCGGTGACGAATAGTATGGCGATGGCCAGGACCAGGGATGTCTCGGCTGCCACCACCAGCGTATCCCCTCCCATGAACAGGAAGGGTGAGACGATGATCGCCGAGGCCATGAGTGGGGCCAGCGAGTTCAACACCGCGATGATGATGGCACTGGCTTTGGAAGCCTTGCCCAGATTGGTATCTTCCACCGGGCGCAGCATGGCCCGCCCTATCTCGTCCAATCGCCGGGCCTGCTCCAAGCTTTCCGCCTCGTAGACACTGGTGCCAGTGGATATGGACAGCGCTACGCAGCTGGTGATGATAGTGGAGATTACCAGCCCCCTCTCTGCATCGGCGGTCAACGCGGTACCGATTATGATTCCCAGCACCACGAACGTGGTGTCGAACATGGTATTGATAAAATATCTTCTTAGAGCGGGGCCGGTCTCCGGCAGGCTCATGGCCTGCTGGAACCAGGAGCCTCTGCGGTCGTTCTTGGCCACTGGATGATCACCATTTAGAGATTATGTAATGGGAGAGGCGGACTAAAGCCTTTTCGTATGCTGATGGGCGCCCCATCGATCACATCCATCTGAAATGGGTTCAACATTATAATCCATTGATTTTTACAATTAATGATGATGATCAATCAAAACCTTATATAATCTTCAAAGAAATGCTTTTTATAATTCGCCCTGCGGAACTACTTTATGGGGGGGCGGGAGGAGATATTTGATGATGAACAATTTGAAAAAGATGATCGCTGTGGTTATCGCTTTTACCATGCTGTCTGGAGCCTTTTTGGTTATGATCCCGGATAGTGGACAATCGTCACAGGCGAATTCGGAGCCATATGCTGACCAGATACCGATCTACGCAGAGGAGGACATTAGGAACAATGGCATAGATGACCTTGTGAACCCCGGGTTCGACCTGAGCATGGAGGCCCCAATGGCGGATAACATACCCGTCGATACCTCCAACGTTTACATTACCCAGGATATGTATGACGACAGTTTTTACATGGAGCTAATGACCAAACGCGGCGAGGGGGTTCACTGCGAAGTATGGGTCGCTGATGACCTAAATTTCAGCAGCCCTTCCGATCCTCGTAACTCCAAGGTCAACATAACTGATGATCAGGTCCTTTATATCATGGAGGAGTTCGACACTACCATCTACCCTGTTATGACAGACACGTTCATCGAGGCACCAGCTCTGAACGGGACAGATCCTGATATATCCCTGTGGCAGTGGTTGTTCTGGGACGACAGCCTCACCGTTGAAGACATCAGCGATATGCTTTACCCGACCAACGACACGGGCAAGATGATGATCATGATCTTCAACATCCGGGATGACAGCTACTATGACCCCGACTACACGGGAGGGTACATAGCCGGATTCTACTGGAGCTTCATACGTGACCTGTACGACAGGAACGTCATGCACATCGATTGCTATGACTGGGTCAACAGGACCGGTGTACAGTCGGATGTCCCTGACTCGGGCCACTATTCCTACGTGTACGAGTCCACCGTAGCCCATGAGTACCAGCATCTCCTGCACGCCGAGATGGACGGACAGGAGGAAAGCTGGATCAACGAAGGGCTTTCCATGATGTCCGAGTACCTTTGCGGTTACCCGTTGTCCACCAGCCACATGGCCTGGTTCATGGCGACCCCGGATAACTCCCTGACCATTTGGGGAGATCAGGGTGGCATCAACATACTGGCCGACTACGGTCAAGTGCTGATGTTCATGCTGTACATGTACGATCATTACGGTGGCACAGAGATGCTGCAGACCATCTTCACTAGCCAACTTCAAGGCATCGATGGCGTGAACGAGGCCTTGAGGGACATGGGCTACAATCGGATGAACTTTGACAGCGTCTTCCGGAACTGGAGATTGGCCAACCTTCTGTGGACCGATGAGATCGGCGCTGGATTGTACAACTACAAGAGCATCACCTGGGCGGAAATTGGGCAGGAGTTAAAGATCATGTCCTGGGACGCCGATTGGGGAATGCAATCGGGCAGCGAATTTGGAGAGACCTACACCAAGGAGGGAGACCCCACTGGTGTCTACATGCTTGATGCCTACGGTACCGACTACATCGACCTCTACGACATTGGAGGGATGGAAGCCCTCTACCAAAAGCTGGTCTTCGATGGTGATGACTCCGCCACCGTATCTGGTTGGGAGCTGTTTGGCGGAATGGGTCCGTCATACTGGTATTCTCACACTGGCGATGAGATCGACAACCTGTTGATCATGGATGTTGACCTGACGGCTGCAGCGGCCGAAGAAGGAGAATATCTCCACTGGTTGAACATTACCACAGGGTGGGATATGGAGGATTACTGGGACTTCGGGTTCGTACAGGTGTCCACCGATGATGGCCTTACCTGGACCTCCCTGAACGATACCGGCGATTACTGCACCGAGGAGGTCGACTCTGGCGCCATGCAGTCCATCGTCGACAATCTACCCGGGATCACCTCGTGGACCATGGAAGATGTGGAACTGAGCTTCGACCTCTCGGCCTATGATGGTCAGAAGATCATGGTGGGATTCCGCTACATGACCGACTGGGCCACCTCCTTCGAAGGCTGGTGGATCGATCAGGTGTTGGTCGATGGTGCCGAAGTGCCTCTGGACGATCTATACCCAGCAGCGGGACCTGAGGTCGACTTCATGTTGACCATCTTCGCCCCTGGCAACGAGAACGTGGGTCCAATGGTCATGAACATCCCGGTGAGGGACGCGACAGAAGTGGCGCAGAGGCTCATGGGAGCGTTCATGCTCCATGACGAGATCATCATCCTGATCTCGCCGACCGAGGGTCTCGTCGACTATGAGTTCGGTGAAATCTACCGTGGAAACATGATGTTCAGGTAGGTTCAAGCCACAAACAAACCTTTTTCCCTTTTTCTTTTTATAATCCCTGAACCATGACCGTTGCTGAAGGGCCCATGGTCTAGCGGTCATGACGACTCCCTTACACGGAGTAGGTCGCCGGTTCGAATCCGGCTGGGCCCATTCAATTCTCTCTTTTCAGTTCTAATCTGCGTTATCAATCGATTATTCGTATATATACGAACGATTATTATGCTGAGGGAACATGGCTGACGAACAGGTGGAGAAAAAACCGTGCCTGTGGCACGCGACCGACGGTCGTTGCGCAAATTGCAAGGCAAGACGGTATCGACTTGATGCTCTTGGCATGAAGGACGAATACGGCGAATGCAGCGGTCAGAAGGATTACTCCACTTGCGAATTCTACAAAGCGAAGCCTGTGCCCAAGTGAATGTATAACGAGGAGATCAAAGCGTGGTGGACATCGACCTGGGCGGTATGCTAAAAGGACTGAGGTCCCTGAAAGTCGAAGATTGCAGGGCAGCGCTCGAGGAGACCATGGAACTGCTGACCTCGGGTCTTGCCGACCGGGGATTGCTGCAGCCACTGATCGCCCTGACCGCATCAGAGGACGACCAGGTGCGCCGGGACGCCTCCTGGTGCATAGGGAAGCTGGCCTTGATGAAGCTGGGAGATCCCCGTTCGATAGGGGCACTGCTGCCTTTGGCGATGGACCATGACATGGATGTGCGGGAGAACGCCGCCTGGGCCCTGGGAGAACTGACCGGATTGGGCATCGGGGATACCGTAACCATAGAGGCGCTCAATATCCTGCTAACAGACCCGGAGAAGCAGGTGCAAGGTATGGCCGCCTGGGCCCTGGGACGCATGGCCGATAAGATGAGGGTGACCTCGCCTTCATCCGTGCCCCTGTTGAAAATGCTGCTTCAGGATAAGAGCGAGTTCCTGCGCAAGGGAGCTGAATGGTCCATGGAGCGTATTGAAAGATTACAACCGCGTTGAGATCTATAGCGCCCCGTCGTCATTTCAGCGACATGGTTAAATCATAGCGCCCCTAATTCGCTAAAGAATGCCCATTGATCGTATCCTCAAGGTAGGACTGGTCCAGATGGCCATGTCCTTGGACGTTGAAGCTAACTTGCGCAAAGCGATCAGCATGTCCAAGGAGGCGGCCGATCGTGGAGCACAGGTGGTCTGCCTGCCGGAACTGTTCACCACCCTGTACTTTCCAAGAGAGGAGGACCCCGAAGGCAATGCGGACAGGAGCGCCGTGCTGAACACCATACCCGGCATGGTGACCGAGGAGCTGTCCAGATTGGCCCAGGATACGGGAGCGATCGTCATCGGCGGTTCCATCTATGAGGCAGCGGACGAGGGGCTGTACAATACCGCCACCGTTTTCGAGAAGGACGGCCGTTATCTGGGTAAATATCGTAAGACCCACATCCCCCATGATGAGTATTTTTACGAACAGCACTACTTCGATGCCGGAGATACTGGGTTCCAGGTCTTCGAGACCTCGGTCGGACGTCTGTCGGTCCTCATCTGTTACGATCAGTGGTTCCCTGAGGCCGCCCGGTCCGTAGCTCTCATAGGGGCGGAGATGATATTCTATCCCACGGCCATCGGCACGGTACTGGGAATTGAACAGACCGAGGGCGATTGGCAGCAGGCCTGGGAGAACGTCATGCGGGGGCACGCCATCGCCAATGGCACACCGGTGTGCGCCGTCAACAGGGTCGGCATCGAAGGAGATTCGGAGTTCTTTGGCGGGTCCTTCATCTGCGATGCCTTCGGGAAGACCCTGGCCAGGGGAGGACGGGGCGAAGAGATCGTTTTGGCCGATGTCGACATGGACCACGGCCGAAAGATCCGCGAAGGTTGGAGGTTCTTTCACAACCGCCGCCCGGAACATTATGGCCGCCTGGTGCAGAGGACAGGTCCTTGAGGTGATGGTTCGATGAAAACGCCCTGTTCGTTAGGATATTACATGCCGGCCGAATGGTCTAAACATGAGGCTACCTGGCTTTCCTGGCCGAAGAACCCGCTGACCTTTCCCCCGGAGGTGCTGGGGGAGGTGGAAGAGATCTTTGCTCATATGACCGCCGCCCTAAGCGGCGCTGAACTGGTGAAGATACTGGTGGACGACGCCGAGGCCGAAGAGCATGCTTTCAAGAAGGTCGCCAAGGCCGGGGCGGACATGGGCAAGGTCCGGTTCCTGCACATCAAGAGCGCTGACGTTTGGATCAGGGACTATGGCCCGACATTCCTCCTGCATCGACAGACCGGAAAACGAGCGGCGGTGAAATGGCAGTTCAACGCCTGGGGAGGCAAATACGACGACCTGCTGTACGACGATGTGACCGGTAAGGATGTCGTAGAGAGCTCTGGAAGCAAGTATTTCGAGCCAGGGATAGTAATGGAGGGCGGTGCCATCGACGTTAATGGTCAGGGCATGGTATTGACGACGGAGCAATGCCTGCTCAATAAGAACCGCAATCCTCATCTCGATCGTCATCAGATCGAGGAATATCTGCATCGATACATTTCCACGACGGATGTGGTCTGGTTATCGTCTGGCATCGAAGGTGACGATACCGATGGCCACGTGGACGATTTCGCCAGGTTCGCTAGCAGTACGGCGGTCCTATGCGCCCACTCCGATAAAGGGGAGAACGCCCCGGTCCTATGCAGGAACTGGAAGATATTGGAGCAATGGAAGGACCGCGCTGGACTGGAATTGCAACGGTTGCCCATGCCAGCGCCCCTGTACCTGGAAGAGGAGGAACGGAACCTTCCGGCCAGCTACGCCAACTTCTACATCGGGAACAAAGTG
Organism: Methanomassiliicoccales archaeon; assembly: GCA_035527755.1. NCBI lineage: Archaea > Methanobacteriati > Thermoplasmatota > Thermoplasmata > Methanomassiliicoccales > Methanomassiliicoccales archaeon. The sequence continues at coordinate 112,832 of DATKZX010000004.1, forward strand.
GTGCTGTTGCCGGTCTTCAACGACCCCCAGGACCGCAATGCGATCGATATCGTGAGCTCTTTCTTTCCCGGAAGGGAGATCGTACCTATAATGGCCAGAGAGCTAGTGTACGGCTACGGCGGCATTCACTGCGTGACCCAGCAGGAACCGGCGGAACGGGATTGAGGGGTCATCTCCTTTAGAAGGGAGCCGCGGTGAGGGACATTATAAATTAAGCTGCGGTCAATCTATGATTCATGGCGTCTTCCAAGGTCTACTTCACCGATATGCACACTTGCCAGGGCAACAATCTTCTGGACAAGATGGAACGGTTATTGAGCAGGGCCGGACTGAACCGCATGGACCTGGACGGGAAGATGGTGGCCATCAAGATCCATATGGGAGAGCCGGGGAACATAGCTTACATCCGACCGAACCTGGCCGCCGTCCTGGTGAGGATGGTGAAGGAGAAGGGCGGGAAACCCTTCCTCACCGACTGCAACACACTTTATACGGGGAAAAGGGCCAACGCCGTGGACCATTTGAACAGCGCCATGGAGAACGGCTTCAACAGAATAGCCGTAGGATGCGATGTCATCATCGCCGACGGTCTGAGGGGCAACGAACAGCGCGAGATCCAGATCGATAAGGAGCTGTGCCGAACGGCCAAGATAGGCAGCGCGATAGCCGATGCGGACGTGGTCATCTCCCTCAGCCATTTCAAAGGTCATGAGCTCACCGGGTTCGGGGGAGCGCTCAAGAACCTGGGCATGGGCAGCGGCAGCCGTTGCGGCAAGTTGGAGATGCACGCCTCATCCAAGCCCACTGTGGAAAGGAAGAAGTGCGTGGGCTGCGGGCAGTGCGTCAAGAACTGTCCCGAGGATGCCATCGCTCTTGATGATAAGAAGAAGGCGGTCATCGATCGTGAAAAATGTGTTGGCTGCGGGCAGTGCGTCGTCGTATGTCGCTACGGCGCGCCCACGGTGGAGTGGGAGGAATCATCGGAGATCGTCAACAAGAAGATCGCCGAGTACGCCTATGCCGTTATGCTTGGAAAGCCAGGATTGCACATCAACGTCATCATGAACGTCTCGCCGAACTGTGATTGCTGGCCCTTCAACGATTTGCCCATAGTGCCCGACATCGGCATGGCGGCCTCCAAGGACCCGGTGGCGTTGGACGTAGCATGTGCCCAAATGGTCAATGAGGCCCCGGTGATCAAGGGCAGCGTCTTGGACGTAAAAGGGTTCAAGAAGGAGGACAAGTTCAAGGCCGCCCATCCCAAGACAGACTGGATGACCGGCATGGACCACGCCCAGGATATCAAGCTCGGTCGGAAGCAGTACGAGCTGGTTCGATTGAAATGATTGTAAAAGATTTTATTGGATATCCCGTTCACCTGCCATGGTCGATTTCCAGCCGTTCCGCCCCCTGATCCCTCGTCTGAACAGTGGCGAGGACATCATCGGACGCGTCTCCCCACCCTACGATGTCATCTCCCCGTCAGAGCTGGCACGTCTTAAGGGACAACGCTTCAACGTTACCAACATCACTCTGGGCGGGATCGACGGAGATTATACCGAGGCCGGAAGACGTTTGGAATCATGGCTGAAGGACGGAGCCTTGGCCCAGGACCGGAAGGATTGCTTCTACATCTATAAGCAGACGTTCTGCCAGGGCGATCTCTGTTGGCAGAGGACCGGCATCGTCGGCGTCATGGCCGCCAAAGGGTATGCGGAGGGGGTCGTGGCCCACGAGGAAACGTTCTCGAAGGTCAAAGAGGACCGGCTGAATCTGCTGCGGGGTACTGAGACACACTGCGAATCGATATTCGGTATCTTCGACGAGATATCGATGAGGCTCAAGGACCGCATCGAAGACCATGAGACCAAGGTATTGGAGTTCACAGACCGCCAGATGGTACGCCATTGCCTCTTCCGGGTCTGCGATCCGGAAACGGTGATGGGCATCACCGAGGAGCTGAGCGGAAAGACCGTACTCATCGCCGATGGGCATCACCGGTTCGAAACCGCCTCGCGCTATGCCCAAGAGAATGCCGGGGAGACGAAGAAAGGATACGTCCTGACGACCCTGGTGCCCTCCAACGACCCCGGGCTGTTGGTCTATCCTACTCACCGGTTGGTCAAGGAACTGGCCGTGCCCACGGACCGCTTCCTGGAGCTCATGCGGGCTCATTTTGAGCTGCAGGAGGAGAACGATGTCGCAACGCTCCTCGGATCCTTGGAAGGTAGGAGATCGTCCGACCTCGGACTGGTATTGGATGGAAAGGCCTACCTGGCCTCACCAAAGGACCTCTCTTCCGACCCCATGTGGGAGCTTGACTCCTACGTATGCCAGGAAATGGTATTGAAAGGGGATGCCTGGCCAACCGAACCCGCCGTAGAGTACGAGCATGATACGGCCGAGGCGGAGAGAAAGATCGCCGACGGTTATCGTCTGGCGGTGCTGCTGCGTTCACCGTCGGTCAGCAAGATATGGGAGCTGGCCGGGCAGGACCGCCGCATGCCCAAGAAGTCCACTTACTTCTGGCCCAAGATGTGGTCCGGCTTCGTCTACTACCGCATGCGATGATCATTGCAAAATACCACAACTGTCATCGACCGACTTCTGCCATTGGACGAAACGATCTGGATGAGCTTTAAAGGCCGTCAAGCACTCCTGTGAACAGAAATGGTAGGTGTTGCCGTCGAACTCGAGTTCCAGGGACTTCTTACCATTGACACCGATGCCGCAGACCGGGTCATTATCCGTCCGGCGTGCTCTTCCTACCATGATCTGCGCGCCCATACGATAGCAATTTACGGTGACGTTGGCCCCGACCCGGCGAAGCTTGGGCTCGTTCTTATCGTCCTCCACCTCACTGATGATTATTAGGTCGGGGTTCATGCTGCGGGCGGTGATCACCGCTACCATGTTGGGAGGGTCTTTCATGGCCGCTATCAGCCCCTTGGCATGCATGATGTCGGCCTTACGCAACGCCTCTTCGTCCTCGGCGTCCCCCCGAATGACCGGGACCCCTTCGTCAACAAGGTCCTGAACCCTTTCCGGGTTCTTTTCGACCACCACGAACTTCTCCTTGCTGGCCTTCAATTTTTCAGCCACTTCCCGCCCCACGTTCCCATAACCGCAGATGATAAAATGGTCCTTCATCCTGAACCTCCTTTCCGGTAGACCCAATGCCGATCTCAGGTCTCTGCTGATCATCAGATTGAACACCGCTTGCAGTGTGGATATTCCAGCGGCGATGCCCCCTATGGACAAGAACACGGCCACCATCTTGCCCTCACTAGTTACAGGTACGATATCCCCGTATCCCACTGTGGTGATGGTCATGACGGTCAGATAGAGAGCGTCCAATGGTTTGCTCCATAGGTCTTCAGTTAAAAGGAGACCAATGAATCCCCCTAATACGACCATCGTTAGGGCGATAATGGAGTAATACAGGTTGTGTCTCATCTGAAGACCAGTGATGCTAAGAGCGAGGTTATCAGCTATTAGATTATCGCCTACGTCGATACCATATCAGTATTAGAGCCGCCAAGGCGACCGTGGCCACCATACCGAGCAGGGGAAGGACCCACGATGCCTCCGGCTCCTTTATTAGCGTCACATCACCGATTTCCATGTCCTGCCCGGGGAGAACCTGTATCTGTACTTCATTCACCTGATATCCATTTTTTAAGAGGACGATGGAATGGTTCCCGGGGGCGAGAAGGAGAGAGAAGCGCCCATCATCATCCACCTCCAGCATTGTTGCCGAGTTCTCTCCGAACACGACCTGCACACCTGTCAAACCGTTCCCCTCCTCGTCCACCGCTCTACCGTACACCGTGGCGTTGGGGCCTTCTGTTCGAAAGGTCCATTGGAATTCGGTCATGCTGTTCCCGGCCAGGTCCTGACCGAGTACACGGACCTGATACTCAACATCGAAGTCCAGGACCATCGTCGATGTGAGGGTGCGGTCGTCCCACTCCCCCGTTCGCGTGACGTTGTTCACCGACACCATCACCGATCCTTGGTCCATATCCTCTGAGAAGGTGATGTTTATCTGGTCATCGTGGTCGACGGTCTGACCCCGAGGCACGTACTCTATCACACTAGGAGGACTGAGGTCCGGGGTGATGTTCAGACCGGGGATGTTCACCAGTGGGAACGGGTCCTGGCAACCGGAGGGTATCAAGTATGGCCGGTCCACGATTCCATCCTCGTTCTCATCTGGGGACACCCAGTCGGACCACAGGTTCCCTGTTCCGAAGTACCAGCTATTGTTCATGTCCCCGCAAAAGGCCTGCACCCGGCCCACTGAGTATGCCCGTCCCGAATCGTTATTGAAGAGCATGGCGTTGGCATCGATTACGTTGCCAGATCCGCTGGTAAGATAGATGCCTTCGAAAGTGTTCCGTTCGAAGATGTTGCCATTCACCCGACAGTCATCTGAATTCCGCATCTCCAGACCATGCCGCAGATTGGTTTTTATGATATTATCTTGCAGCAGAATATCTTGGCAACCTGAGACCACTATGCCATCGCTCCCCCCGTCCAAGTAACTGTTGTTCAGTATCTGGGAATCGTCCACGTGGACCAGGTACATACCTTCCCCCAGGGAACCGCTCACCGAGTTCCCTATCGCTGACAGCCCTGTGATGATCTGATCGGCAGTGGTAGACGCTCTGATGCCACCGTCGCAATCGATGATGGCGTTGTCGCTGAGAGTGGTGTTCAGGACCGCCCCTGCGCCCAGATATATCCCCCAAGATGCGCTTCCTTTGTTCATCCGCATTATGGTATTGTTCTGCACCAGATTACCTTGGCTGGGCGATATGTAGACGCCGTAGGTGCCATCATCGATCGAATTGTCGACGATGACGTTCAGGTCAGCTCCGCCCTCCAACCTTACTCCATAGGTATTATTGGACAAAGAGCTGTGGGAGACGATATTATCTCTAGCCTCAGGACCGAACCTTATGGCGAAAAGGCAATCGCTAACCTCGTTTTCCAGGAGCTGATTTAACGTCCCCCTCTCGACGAATATCCCGCCATCCCCAGATTGGTCCCTCACCTCGTTCCCTTGGACCAGATTGCCGGTGCAGCCTCTGTTGACCGCGGTCAGCGATATACCCGCGTGGCTGTTCCCAAACGCGACGTTGTCCTTCACAAATACTCCTTGGCTGTCCTCGACCAGTGTGCCTACACCGTTCCCTTCGAAAGTGTTATTGGAGACCTCACATGCGATCCTCTCACAATGCTGAAGATAGACACCGGCAAGATAATTATTGAGGAACGAGGAACTGGACACCACCACGTTCTCGCAGTTGGCAACGGTGATACCTCGGGCGTTGAACTCGGCGTGGAGGTTGACTATCGTTCCGTTGGAGACGTTGAACAGTATGACGCCGGAGCCACTGGCCTGAACGTTCAGATGCTCGCTCTCAGAGGTGTATGCATCGGTGACCGCACAATCGACGATACGGAAGTGCTTGGTGGTGTTAGCTATGAAAATACCGTGGTGCTGGCCGGTGGCATTGACCTGGACGTCGGTAAGCACGTACGGATCGGCCATGGTCCCGCTTCCGGTGAAGCCGGCAGCGAGGAATCCACTATCTCCCTCGATCACCAGGGGAGTGCTCGTCTCCGCCCCTGTTGAATAAGGGGAGAATACCAGCAGTATCATTGACACCACTAGAACGATGATCATGGACCTGATAAGAGCCCCCTTACCTTTCCGGTCCGTCATGGTGCAACCCATGGAGATGACCGCTAATCAATATTTGTTGAGAATTGTGGAGCCACTGGAGGGAATTGAACCCTCGACCTACGCCTTACCAAGGCGTCGCTATACCTCTAAGCCACAGTGGCCTTGCTCGACCGAGAAACGGATGGTCGTTCATAAACCTTTTGTTGCTGGAAGTAAACAAAATCCTTTTCATTCCCATTACACTAGAGGTGAACGATGAAGAAGGAGATGACGGCCTTCGACGTGGCGACCATGACGTCGGAGCTTCAGGGCATTTGCGGCGGGTTCCTGGACAAGATATTTCACTGGGAAGGCCGCAACGTGCTCATTAGGATCAATGTTCAGAGCGAGGGAAAGAAGGAACTGTTCCTGAAGGATGGGAAATGGCTGCACTTGGAGGCCGAACGTCCAGAGACCCCGGACACGCCTTCGGGATTCGCCGTGCATCTGAGAAAGGTGCTTAGCAATACCCGCATTCTGTCCGTATCTCAACGGGAGTTCGACCGCATCGTCACCATGGACCTGGCCAGCAAGGAGGGTCATTACCAGGTGATCTTCGAACTGATAGGCGAAGGGAACCTGATCCTGGTCCACGAGGGAAAGATCATCAATGCTCTGGAACAGAAGAAGTGGCGGCACCGAGACGTGATCATTGGTGCTGAGTACGCCTACCCTCCTTCCCGTTTCGATCCTCGGAACGCTTCCTTGGAGGATTACGAAAAGGCCGTACTGGCTTCCAAATCCGATCTGGTGAGGACACTGGCCACATCAGTGAACCTGGGCGGTCAGTACGGTGAGGAGATATGCCTGCGCACCTCCCTGGACAAGGGACGGAAGGCGTCCTCCCTGACCCATGCGGAAATCGTCACCATCTATGAGGCGACCTTAGCCATGTTCCGTGAGCTCCGAGAGTCCCCAAGACCCTGCTTGGTGAAGGACGGAGAGGACACCGTCGATGCTACGCCCATCCCACTGCTGGTCAATTCCGGGTGGACCGCGCAGGACCTGCCTACACTGTCCCAGGCATTGGTCATGTTCCTGGCCCAAAGGAAGGCGGTCGTGGAGAAGAAGGACAGCGAACTAGAGCGGCTGCAGCGCCAGTTGGACCAGCAGATAAAGGGCATCGAGGCCACCGAAAGCGAAGCAGCGGTCCTACAGGCCCAGGGCGACCTGCTTTACACCAGTTATACCGAGGTCAACCTGACGCTGGGAAGAATGAAGGCGTTGGCCCAGAAGAACAACTGGGAGCATCTGAAGGAGGAGGGAGCGAAGATACCACTGGTGACCTCGGTGGATCCCCGGAAGAAGAGCTTCCACATGAAGGTGGGAGAGGAGGATGTGGCCCTCGACTACGACGTTGGCATCGACGAGAACGCCAATCGTCTGTACACCCAGGCTAAGGAGCTGCGGGAGAAGACCTCCGGGGCTAGGACGGCCATGGATGAGACCCGCCGGGCGATCGGGAAGAGAGTGGTCAAGGGAGAGAAGGAAGCGTTGCTGAACAAGGAAAAAGTGGCGCCGACCAAACGCTTCTGGTATGAGAGCTATAAGTGGTTCCTCACCTCCGGAGGACGACTAGTGGTCGGCGGCCGGGACGCCAAGAGCAACGATCAGGTGGTGAAGAAACATCTGGGGGAGAAAGAGCGGTATGCGCACGCGGACATGCATGGTGCCCCCTCCATTGTTCTCAAGAACGGAGCCGACGCTTCAGATGAGGAGATGAAAGAGGTCTGCCAGTTCGCTATATGCCATTCCAAGGCCTGGAACGCAGGGGCTGCCGAGGGTACTGCCTACTGGGTGTTGCCCGATCAGGTTTCCAAAAGGCCAGAGGCCGGTGAGTTCGCCCCTCGAGGGGCTTTTATAATCAGGGGCAAGAGGAACTACATCTACCACCTGCCGTTGGAGATGTTGGTGGCCGAACTGGAGGTCGAAGGGGCGCGAAAGGTCATGTGCGCCCCCCGAGAGAGCGTCGGCGATCGTTCCGTAAAGTATGTGATCATCATCCCGGGAAAGACCCCCAGGGGGAAGATTTCATCGGCATTGGCCCGGGCGTTTCAGGTGCCAGAGGAGGAGATCTCCCGCATACTTCCGCCTGGAGACGTGGCCATCAAGGAAGCTCATGGAGTGATCATTGAGTGAGAAAAAGCGCCCGGGCCGGAATTCGAATCCGGGTCCAGAGGTCCGCAACCTCTTAGGATATCCAAACTACCCCACCCGGGCTTAGATTGTGGAGAATATGCTCCAATTACTAAAGCGTTATTATTGCACTCCATCCATCATCACGAACCGACATGGACCTTTAATCGTGTAAAACCAGGAAATCGATGGGGCGCCCGGGCCGTAGCATAAGTTACAGAATGCGGCCAAAGATGTGGCGCCATATGAAAACCTAGAAAAGATCCCTCGGGGGATCGAAGTCCTCCGCGCATGCGATGATGCGCAGAACGATGTTTAGAACTCTCTTGACTGCCAGTACCGGCTAGCGTACCCTGCTATGCGGTTCCTCATGGTGATGGAATCCACACTAGTAAGCTTCTGGACCAGCACTTTGTTGTTCTCAAAGTCGGCACTGAAGGCCCTTGGGTACCTGTGGACCAATTCGATGGCCACCCTTTTGATGTAAGTTGGTCTGATGTTGCCCATAGCAATCTTCCCAGATAAATCCCGCCAAAGTCATCGCATTATATATATTTTAGCTCCAACCGGGGCTTGCCACAGCTTAACTTGCCTTCCCGACACTTACCCCTTATGCATGATGGCCCGGCATCCCGGAAGATGCTAGGGGATATCTCTCGTACCTCTTTCAGCATCAGTTCGGCCGCGGTCCTGATCTCCTGCTGGGCGCGGCGACAAGTACGCAACGTGAAGAAATGCCATAGCTCTCGGGCGTTCATAGTGACGACGATATTGGTGGTGCAGGCGTTCGGAAGTACATAACGGGCATCCTCGACCGGAACGATGGACACGAGCTGCTGATACGCCTCCCACGCGTTCTGCATGGCCCCCTCGAATATGCGGTTGGCCTCCGGGTCCGCTAGCACTGGTCCGGGGGTCACGTAGTCCGGCTCCAACAACGAAACGTACCGTTGGCTCTGCTGCGAGTAACTGGCCAGCCGATGCCTCACCAACTGATGCGTTAGGGAGCGCGATACCCCCTCCAAACTGAAGGTGTAGGAAGCATGCTCGATCACCGAATGATGCCCCATTCCCACCACCTTATCGATGAAGCCTCCGGCCTTGTCCTCGGTCACGTTCTCCAGTATCTCGCTGGCTGGGTCCATTGAGTAGCAGGAATGGGCGGCAGCGGCGCATAGCCTCTCCGCGTCCTTGGTGTATGATAGCAGGACGACCTTCATCGGAAAGGGTATGCTATTCAGGAAAAAAGGATTTCCCTCAATTCTGAGCTACGAACGAGAAGGAAGCTTCAGCGTTGCTCTTAGGTTGGCTTAATTTCAGGTCCTTCAGGTCCTTGAGCCGGTACACGATCGGATCCCCCCCTGACAGGATCTGGCGAATGCCTTCCACGTGGCCGTCACCAACCACGGCCAGGATGCCACCGTGCTCCCCTTCGGCCTTTAGGATCGCTTTGGCCATGTGCACATTGCGCTCATCGATAAGCACCCTCTTTACTGTCAATAAGTCCGGCAATCCCGAATCCGATGCCGGCGATATCATCTATACCTGATTTTGAAGATGAAATTTCTTTAAGATAATCTTCATTAATAATCTCTTTCAGTACTCCTACCATGAGGTCTTTTAAGGCAACTTTATCCTCTTTGCGGGGGGTAGGATGCGACAGGCTTGAGAGAATTTCACCTTTCTCGGATACGACGACGGTCTTTATGTTGGTACCGCCTATATCGACTCCAACAGCTATCTTCATATAATGTCTTCTCCTGTAATAATGAAAACAAATATTTTTTTAGAAACACCTATATTATCATAATTAATGGAACCGTGCAAAGCATATGAAGCTATATCTATAATAAAGGAGGGGGGAAAAGAAGTCATTTTGCAAAGAACACTGGTTTGAAGTGACGACAAGACGTGAGAGTATATGATTGATCCCGATGCAGCCAGAAGTAGGCGCTTCTAAGCGAGGCATCGAGGAATTCTTTTGATTAAATGGAGGAGATATGAAGTCTTACCGTAAAGAACTCTGGTTTGAGGTGCCGACGAGAAGAGCCTTTATTAACATCACCCCGCAGGTCGAAGAGTGCCTGAAGGAGAGCGGCATTAAACACGGATTAGTACTGTGCAACGCTATGCACATTACCGCCTCTGTATTCATTAATGACGATGAGTCCGGACTGCATCATGATTACGATGTCTGGCTCGAAAAACTGGCGCCGCATGCTTCCACTTCACAATACAGGCACAATGTGGGCGAGGATAACGCGGACGCGCATATGAAGAGACAGATTATGGGCAGGGAGGTTGTGGTGGCTGTGACTGACGGCAAGCTCGATTTTGGAACATGGGAGCGGA
>DATKZX010000005.1 GCA_035527755.1 Methanomassiliicoccales archaeon
CAACGATTTCCTGCCAGAGTCCATGGACGTGGCCAAGGACATAAATTTCCTGTCTAACGAGTTCAACATCACCAGTGGCTCCACCGCCCAGATACTGGTCAAGGGTGAGCTAACTGACCCATCATCGATAATCGCCATGGACGATGTTGAAGGCGTCCTTCACCACGGAGAGAACGCAGACGTGTCCTCTTTCCTCTCGGTGATGTACGATTTCGCCACCAATTCTACCGGTCCTGGTTATGTGGACCCGAACTACAACGAAACGTTCGCCATGATGTATGACGGGGTCTTCGAAAGTTCCGATGGTACCGCCCATATCCGTTCGTTGGCAACTGTTACGGAGGTCAACGCCCTGGTCGGGATGATGTATATGGGTGAAGGGTCGGCAGCGTCCATGGCCCAGGTACTGGTCCCCAGCGATGAAGGGTACACGTCGGTCATAACGGTCAACCTAGATCCTAACCTGGGAGGCGTACAGATCGAGCAGCTCAACGAGGACCTTAAAGTTGCCGTGCAGCCCATGAAGGATGCTGGATTGACCACGGTGGTCACCGGCGAGATCATACTGACCCAGATGGTAATGAAGGAGCTCAATACCAGCCAGACCCAGTCCTTGATAACCACTTTGGTGGCATCATTGCTCATAATGACCCTGGTCATGTGGATACTCCGACGTTCCTTCGTATTGGGCACACTGGCCACAATACCGGTGGCGCTCTGTGTCGTCTGGATGTGGGGCACCATGTACGCTGTGGGCATTCCCATGAACGTCATGACCCTGATGATCGCCTCCCTGACCGTCGGAATGGGAGTGACCTACGGCATACACGTCACCCACCGTTTCGTTGAGGAGATCCACGCGCACGAGGACATCGAGATGGCCGTCGACAACGCTGTGGGCAAGACCGGCGTGTCCCTGTTGGGCGCAGCGATGACCACGGTGGTAGGGTTCGGCATAATCGCCTTCTCCATACTCCCTCCGATACAGGAGTTCGGTATGATCACCGCCATCGCCATCACCTACAGTTTTGTGGCATCGGTGTTCGTGCTCCCGGCCTTCCTGGTGATATGGGCGAAGGCCAGGGCCAAGCGTATGGCGGCCTGAAACCCCTTCACAATACCTTTTTCGCCCGAGGTCCCGGGCATCTATTTTTCTCCATATCCTTGATTATCACCGCGGTTCATGACATATCATGTACTCCTCGGTGCTAGTGACCGTACCGAACATGGTCACAGCGAAAAAGATAGGCCGCTCACTTGTGGAACGAAGGTTAGCGGCATGTGTGAACTATTGGACGGTCGATTCCACCTACCGCTGGAAGGGAAAGATCGTGGAGGATGGCGAGGTGGCCATGCTTTTCAAGGTGGCAGAGGAACGCTACAAGGAGCTAGAGCGTACCGTTCTGGAAATGCACCCCTATGAAGTGCCATGCATCGTCCGATACCGCATCGCCGACGGTCATATGCCGTATCTCGATTGGATCAAGGAAAGCACCTGTGTGGAGTAATCAATATTTTCAATAAACTGAATGCAAATCGAACCATTTAATAAGCGAGACGCATTTTTCCCAGGTGTTCCATGAACACTAATGAGGGCGTCAATCATTCATACTCTCTTTTCCTGGACCTTTTGAGAACGCTGCAGAAGGCCGAGGATGAGGAATCGGCCATTCGCGCGGTCTTGGATATGGTGGCCGGTACATTCCATCCTGAGAAGATATGTTATGTCCCCGAGGGAGGGCCGCGCAATGGTGTCTATGGGGATTGCGGTATCTGGACCGCCGAGACGCGCCTGCTTCCCGACCAGGTGATCAAGCTCCTGCCCTCAAAGAAAGGCTTCGTTCTATCGTTGAAAAGTAATGGAAAACGCATCGGATTGTTGATAATGGATGGAGCCAGCGATCCCAGTCGCATGAACTCCATGATCCCTCTGGTTATGACCATCCAGGATGCTTTGGATATGGCGCTGTCCAATATCCGTCATACACAGGAGCTCAACGAATCCCAGGCCCAGCTGTCGCAGTTGTCCGAATCGCTGGGAGTGGCCAACAAGATCCTGCGCCACGATATCGCCAACGAGCTTATGGTGATCAACTCCTCCCTGGAGCTTTACAAGATCAACAACCGGGAACGCGATATATTGCGGGCCCATGCATCGCTTCAGCGCATGCAGAGCATCATCTCCCAGATGAGGGACCTGGACAATTTCCTGCTCTCCCGCAGCGACATGACCGTCACCAGTTTGGCCAATATCGTCGGTAAGGTGCTTCCGTCGTTGGACATGCCCTTTACTTTGCGGGGCGAGGCCATGGTATTGGCTGACCCAGCGCTGGTGGCGATCATCGAGAACCTGGTGCGAAATGCCAAGAAACACGGACATGCCAAATCACTGGAGTTCTCCATCCATCAGGATGGGGGGAAGGTCAGGTTGGTCGTTCGTGACGATGGCATCGGCATACCTCCCGATCAATTAGATCGCATTTTCATGGAAGGGGTGGCATACGGGGAGAGCAAAGGCACTGGCCTCGGACTATACCTCGTCAGGAGGACCATGGAACGCTACGGGGGCAGCATCTCTGTATCTAATGATCATCGCGGCGGCGCTCGCTTCGAGCTGACCTTCCGCGTCGCCGATCACCAATGATCCATGGTGGCATAATAATATTATTACAGATAACAAGCGCGCCCCTGAGCACTTGAAGATCACTCCTCACCGATACGTTTGGAAAAAGCTCACCTATTCGTGGAACACGATGTTGCAATGGTCAACGACCACGCTGTCGTTGTGCACTTTGCCATTGCCCTTCTTCTTTTCCTTTTCGCAGGCATCCTTGAGCTGCATTATCTCTCCGGACGGGAAGTTCACCACACCCTTTGCGAAGGTCCCTAGGCGAACCACGTCCCCCTCCTTGAACCGGCCTTCGACGGCAGTGACGCCGCAGGGTAGTAGGCTCCCCTCACCCCTGAGGGCCTCCTCGGCCCCGGCGTCCACGGAGATCTTGCCCCTCGGGCTAGCATAAAGGATCCATCTCTCCCGGTTGGAGTACGTGGAACGAGCTGAGAACAGGGTGCCGATATCTTCGCCCTTCACAACCCGCAGGATCACATCTTCCGTCCGCCCGTTGGCGATGATTGTGTTGCAACCTGCGCCCATGGCGATCCGGGCGGCGTTTATCTTGCTTTTCATTCCGCCTTTTGAACGTCCGTTGCGCCCGTCCCCGGCCATCATCTCGATGTCCTTGGTTATCTCATCCACCGTATGAATGAAGTGAGCGTCCGGGTCGATGTCCGGGTTGCGGTCGTAGAGGCCGTCAACGTCCGTGAGCAGTAGAAGGAGGTCGGCATCCACCTTGCTGGATACCAGTGCGGAAAGCTTGTCGTTGTCCCCGAAGGTATCACCGATCTCGTCCGTGGAGATCACGTCGTTCTCGTTGATCACCGGGACCACCGCCAGCCCGAACAGGGCGTCCACGGTCTTGCGCAGGTTGAGATACACCTTGCGGTCGGAGAAGGTGTTGTAGGTTAGCAGTAATTGACCGACAGATTTTCCGTATTCGGCGAAGACCTTACGATAGGTGAGCATGAGGGTCGCCTGACCTACGGCGGCGCAGGCCTGCTTATGGGCTATGTCCTTCTGCGGTCCGTCCAGACCAAGTTCGCTGCTACCGGAACCGATGGCACCGGAGGTGACTATGATCGATTGTATGCCCAGCTTCTCCAGCTCGACCACCTGTCGGGCCACGCCAGCCAAGTATTCGGAATCGACCTGTCCGTCCTCACCGCAAATGGTGTTGGTCCCGATCTTTATGACGACGCGCGTGACGCTGATGTCCCTCATAGCAATTTCCTGTGAGTGAACGACCTTCCCTTTTCCCCGGAGTAATCGGCCACGATTTGTCCGGAGCCATTTAGGCGGTATTTGTAAATTGTCAGCCCTTCCAGTCCGACCGGTCCGCGAGCATGGGTCTTGTTGGTGCTGATGCCCACCTCTGCCCCCAATCCATAGCGGTATCCGTCAGCGAACCGTGTTGAGCAGTTCCACATGACCGACGAGGAATCCACTTCGTCCATGAAGTGCCGGGCGCTACGCTCGTCGTTGGTGATGATGGCGTCGGTGTGGTGCGAGCCATAGCGGTTGATGTGGGCAATAGCCTCATCCAACGAGGATACGACCTTGACGGACAGGACGAGGTCATTGTATTCCTTTGTCCAATCATCGTCCGTAGCCTCGTTCATTTCAACGATGCTACGAGCGGATGCATCCCCCCTCAGCTCCACCCCTGCCCGACCGTATAGTTCCGCCATGGCTGGCAGGAAGCTTAGGGCGACGTTCTCATGGACCAGCAAAGTTTCCATGGCATTGCAGACGGCGGGATACTGTATCTTGGAGTCGAGGCAGACCCTCAGGGCCATCTCCAGGTCGGCCTTCTCGTCCACATAGGTGTGGCAGATGCCGTCGGCATGCCCCAGAACAGGGATCTTGGTATGCGACTGGATGAACTTCACCAGCTGGTTGGAACCCCGGGGGATTATGAGGTCGACATACTGGTCCATGGCCAACAGCTTGTTGACCTCCTCCCTGGTGGAGAGCAGCTGGACCGCTCCCTCGAACCGCTGGTCCACATCGACCACCGCTTTCACGATGACCTTGGCCAACGTCTCGTTCGTATGATGTGCTTCAGAACCGCCCTTCAGGATGACGGCGTTACCGGACTTCAGGCAGAGCGACGATATCTGCACCAAGGCCTCCGGGCGGGATTCGAAGATGACGCCGATCACGCCAATGGGGCAGGTGGTCCTCTCCAAAATTAGGCCATGATCCAACTCCATGCGGGATACGACCTCGCCAATGGGGTCCTCCTGTTTTATCAATGAGCGCAGGGATTCCACGGACTCATCGATCTTGGAACGGTCATAACGCAATCGTTTGAGGAGGACCTTCCCCAATCCTGCCTTCTCCCCTTCCCGTAGATCGGCCTCATTGGCATCAATGATGATGTCAGCGTTATCGGAAAGGGCAGATGCTATTTCCTGGAGGGCTTCGTTTCTAACGGCCTGGGACAGGCTCTGCAAACGGTACGACGCCTCTTTGGCGTTCTTGGCGGCTAGCTCCACGGCGTCCATGATAGACAATGGCATGTCGGAATATGGCATAATCCTTTCGTCTGACGAAACAGGTTCGCAGAAAAAGAGATCGGAACGATATCTGAACGGAAGAGGTATCTTAGGATGGTATCCCAGACGGGCTCACAATGATGTCTTTACTAGATAGTAATAGACGGAATTGTTATTTCTCTTATCCTTCAGGACGCCGGTTTTCTTGAGCTCCTGGATGGCGTTCATGCACTGGGCCTTCGGCAATTTGGACAGGGAGGTGGCCTTCTCGGCGCTGACCGCCTTGTCTTCGGAGACGATTCCGCCTCTCAACAATGAGTTGAATAATTTCTCCACTTGAGGGGATACCATGAACATCTCGAGATTTTTTACCATTTATTATAGATTGCGGTCCCTTTTCATTATTATTCTAACTGCCATTTATATCATGACCCCGACAATCGGGTCTATGTCTAACGAATAGTGGAAAAAATGTGCATGTGTCTCGTGGATATCCCGGTCGAAGCTAGGCGGTATCTGTTTGGGGCGATGTCCGATCAAAGCTATCGCTATTGGTTCAAGAGGGAACTTCCTTGACCCGGTCTCAGATCTTGCCCGCTTCCGATGCGGCCCTGACCTTGTTCACATCCAGCAGTTCATGGCGGTTCAGCAGGGATAATCCAGAATTCTTGCCAAGTATCTCTACTGCCAGTATCTTGTCTGGGTCTTCCAGGTCCACCCGTCCATGGTTCAGAGGGTCGGTCAGCTGAACGATCAGCTCGTCATGATGCTCTTCGAAGTGACGCTTGTGCAGATGCATCATCCAGGTCTCGTTCTCTCCTATTCCCCGGCCCAGTTCAATGGCGGTGGAACGCAGTTCCCCGATCTCTGAGGGCACCCATGTCTCAATGGGCACCCAGTGATAGGTGTATAGGAACTGCGACGGGTCCTCAAGACACATGCGCTTCAGCTGGGAAACGAGAACTCTGGCCATTCCGCCGACCTGTGCCAGGAAGACACCTTCCACCTCACACAGGTCCAGCTTCTCCACGTAAGCTCCCAGGTCCTTCATTCGTTCCCTGATCTCTTGCTCGGCATGACCTTTCTGGTTATGGTGAAAGGTCACCAGAAGGTTGTAGGCGTGCATTTCGACCCCCGTATCTTACTTGCACCTGCGGTGTCAAATAACTTGTGATTGAGCGGACTCAACCGCCCAACATGAAGATGATGGACATCATTAAGAGGCCCAGACCCACCATGATCCAGCCCAGGCGCCGCTGTCCGTCTCCCAGATGGCGGTCCAGAAAGCTGCCGATCATGAAGAGCAGCACCGCCCCGGCGATGTTGGATATCAGCATGACCAGGGTGGTATTGATGTAAGGGGTGAGCTGGTAGACCAGGACAAAGGGCAGAGCGGCCAGCACGTTCAATATCACGCACCAGGCCGCGGTCTTCATGTGGGAAGGGCCGACCCGAGGCTTGACAAGTTCCCTCTTTCTTATGGCCAGAAGTGCCACGTCCGCCATCTTCTGCATGGAATCTTCGTCCAGCACGTTCTCCTGGATCTCGGTCAAAGCTTCGGAAAGGACCTCGGCGGCCAACTTCCTCGCCGCTTGATGGTCCTTGCCGTCCTTTATCTCCTTGACCAGGCGGTAGTAGTAGACGTTCTGGTAGTGGGAGGTGAGCACGTTCACTGCACCGTCGGCGATGCCCCAGGCCGCATTGCATCCCAGGATGGCCACGGTGATGACAAAGGTGATCTGATCCGGAGGTTGTCCGATCAAGGCCAGGCGCAGGGTGTTGCTCAGGGTCATGGCCATGAGCAGACCGTAGAAGAACTCTACCGCGGCCTGGGTAGGACCGATGTGATCAAAGATCAAGCGGTCCCGCAGAGCGCTACGCTGCGTGCCCTCGTTCGACCCCCGAAATAACATGGACAATTCCATCCGATAATAGTAAAAAAAGGGGTTTAGGGGATTATGACGGTTGTCATCTTACAGGTCGTCGTCCACGACCTCTTCCCCGGCCGATTTGGTGGATACCGGCTCAATTTTACGATAGACCTTGATTGGTCGCATATCTCTGCCCTCCACCTTCAGCAGGAATTCCTCCACAGGTACTCCGAACAGCCTTTCGTTCTCCCGCAGGTACGGTAGGATCGTCTCCCAATCCTTATCGGTCATCTTCCCGAACTGGCCACCGTTCAACTGGTCCGCGGTCACTTTCCGATGGGGGTCCCGAACATAGATGGCGCCGCCCGACGCGAGGGAGAAAAGATTGCTACCCGGGTATGGGGTAGGTAGGTCCATCGGTCTCCCTTGGACATCGAAGCTCATTCCGTTCAGGATGACGAAGCCCCCTCCGTTCAAAGGGTCTCCGGCCATGAACGATTCCGCCAGATAGTCCAGGCAGGTACCGTTGATGACCACTCGCGGCTTTCCCACGGCATTGATTAGGGGGCGGCCGGCGGCGTTGCCCATGATGTATGCCTCTCCGCCCTTGGCCCCGTACATGAACGTCTGTCCGACATCCCCATATACCACCAGTTTCCCGGAGGCCATTATCTGTCCTAGCTGGTCCTGGGCGTTGCCGTGCACCTCTATCTCCGCTCCGGACAATCCGGATGCCAGATAGTCGCCCGACGTCCCGAACGCTTCTATCTTCATACCTTGGGAACCCTGACCGAGGCCGCAGCCGAAGAACCTCTGTCCGTGGGCATCGATCATGATCACGTGCCTCCAACCTTTCTCGTGGGCATCGCGTATGACGAAGGACGGGCCGCTCTCCCCTTCCATGGGGAATCCCCGGCAATCCACCACCAGTACGGAACCTTCCCCACCGACGGCGGGTACGGCATCGCGGTTGTTCAGGTCGACCAAGGAGAATGACATACCGTTCCCCGGTGCCCGGGGCACGGACCTCAACATGAGGTTCACTGCTTCCGAGGCCTTGTCGATGATCCGGCTCCGACGAAGTTTTCCGCAGAGGTAACGCCGATCGATGACCAAGGTCAGGAACTTCAACATCTCCCTCAGGTCCGCCTCGCTTCGAGAGGCCCTCAGCACAGATGCCTGCAGTGCCGAACGGAGACCGAGCGCGTTCATGGCCGGCAAAGCGGAAAGGAACCTCTGGAAGATCTCATCTCCGTTTCCAGTATCGACCATGGGGTCCGTTCCCCCGGTCTGCATTGGATCGGCCAGGGACAGGTCCCACTGGCGGTCGTAGACCATCTCCAACTGGACCGGGGCGGAGAACTTGTTGGCGCAGCTCAGCTTCCGTCCGTCCACCTGACGTTCCAGGGTGAAGACGAAGGCCCCGCCGTCGGTATAGCTGCCACCTCGGGCGTTCCAGTACACGTCCGCTTGTTTGGGCACGGAGGGATGGTCCTTGGATATGGACCTCAGGGCGGAATCTATGGCCTGCTTCTCCGAGCCGATGAGCCCGATCTGCACATCCCCTTCCACAAGCGCGAACACCTGCGGTCGAAGCATGGAGGGATCGGTGATCCCGATCAATTGGAACTTGTCCTCGTAGAAGCAGTTCCTGGCGATGATGAAGAACCAGGGACCGTCGGGCGAACCGTGCATATGGGTCCTCTGGATGGCCTGATACAAGGCCTTCTTCTCTTCCGGCAGGTGGTGAAAGTCCCTTTCGGTCGTTGGGGCCAATGATTCGATGATGTATTCCAGCGGATATCCATAGGTACGGTTCAGCAGGTCGAACAGCAGCACCGAGACCTCGGTATCGGTCAGGAACAGTGGCACTACGTTCTTTTGCGCCAGATACTCGCTCACCGAGTGGTAGTTGGCGAAGTCCCCGTTATGGACCAGTCCCTCGTCCAGGCCCATGAAGGGGTGGGCACCGCCCGGGTGCCAGACCTTGCCCTTGGTGGGGTAGCGTTGATGCCCTATCCACACATGGGCGGTCGTTTCCTCCAGACAGTAGAAGCGGATGACGTCCTCGGCGAAGCCGACCACCTTCATGATGATCATGTTTCGGCCGTGGGACATGACGAACGCCTTCATCCCCTTCTGTACGTAATACTGATGGTTGATGGCGAAGCTGGTCTGATAGACGAACTCGTCCTCGGCACGGCGCACTTCCATGCCTTGAAGGCCACGACCCTCTATGAACTCATTAAGCTTCTCCGGCCTGGCCCTACAGAAGTAGCGCCAGACCAGGGGCGGTCGGACCGGCAAGGACGCCATTACAAAGGGGTCGTTGCACTCATCCACCTGGTATCTGGTATGCACTTGGTACCGATCATCGATGAACTCCCGTTCCAACGCTTCGCGATAGGAAGGGTCAACGTAGGCCACCTGCACCAGGTAGTGATCGTCCAGGATATCCTTCGGCACCTTCATCTGTTGGTGGTTCAGCCCCACGGCTGCGATGCCGCCGCCCTTGCCGTTTCCCCGGTTGTGCATCTGCACCAGCGGTTCGTAGATGTACCTTCCCGGCAGCCCCTCCGAGGCCGCCAGACCGACAACGCCGCACCCTCCCTCCGCCTCCATCTGCAGGCGATTGAGTTTCGGGCGGCACGCTGGCATCCATTCTCTGGCATTGATAATTTTCAATGGATCGTAGCTCACGCGCTCACCTCCTTGTCCCCCTCATATCTCAGGAGGTCCGTTCTCCCTCTCAGTTCATTTATATCCGTCATGCCGAGAGCGGCCAGTAGATGACACCACTGCTTGCGCCAGGAGGAATAGAGGTTGATTACCCTCTGCGCCCCCCAATCTGTGTCCATCTGCAGGTATAGTACCGGGTCGGTGGTGGCGATGCCCCTCGGGCATCCCCTGCCAGATTCGCAGTTGCCGCAGCGTACGCAGCCCATGGCGACCAGTTCCGCCGTTCCGATGACCACGCCGTCCGCCCCCAGGGCGATGGCCTTGGCCACGTCCATGGCGGTACGCATGCCCCCGCTGGCGATGAGGGTGACGTCCTCTCGCACCCCCTCGTTCGTCAGGAACTTGTGCACTTTAGGTATGGCGTATTCTATCGGCATGGCGATGTTCTTCTTGGCGATCTCCGGCGCTGCGCCGGTACCGCCGTACCCTCCGTCCAAATGCACGATGTGAGCGCCAGCGTAATAGGAGCCGATGGCCACCATCTCCACGTCGTTGGGCGTGGACACTTTCACCGACAACAGCGCCCGGGGGTTGATGGACGCTATCCAGTCAAGGTGTTTCTTGTGATCCTCCACCGAGTATACGCTGTGGAAGGGGAAGGGGGAGAACAAGGAAGTGTTGGGCACTGCCTCCCTCATCTTGGCCACCAGCGGGGTGTTCTTATCGCCCAGCAAATGACCTCCCAGTCCCGGTTTCGCGCCTTGTGCGTACTTGAACTCCACGATGGGAGCGCGCATGACGGTCTCCTCGCGTACGCCGAAAAGCCCGGTGGCGATCTGGGTCACGACGTGGTCCTTGTATGGAACGAGCTCCGCCGGGTACCCGCCCTCACCGCTGCAGGTATAGGTGCCCCAGGCCTGAGCGGCCTTGGCCCTAGCCACCATGGTGTGCAAGGAAACGGAACCATAGGACATGCCTCCGCCGTAAACCGGTATGGCGATACGCCGTCTATCCCCGTCCTTCTTCCGGTTCAGGTCGATGGCCGTACTGAACTCGTGATAGTCCACCTTATCCGGAACCTCTCCCAGCTTGAAATGCAGATGATCGAAGCCTCCACCGGCGGTACCGGTGTTGCCCGGATGGTCAAGCGGCAGCGCCTCCCCCGTCTCGGCCATGTGCCACGTCGCCAGGATCATATCGGTGGTCCAGCGGACATCACCTAGGGCGCTGAAGGTCTCGCTGTTGCGCACGCTCAATGAAGAGGTGGGGCAGTGGGTGACGCAGTGGAAATCGTTGCTAGCACATGAAGGTCCGATACATCTCTGATTATATGGGGGCATTATGCGGGCGTGCCCTTCGATCCTCTGATGAACTCCATGGGGGCAGAGGGACTCACACAGCCCGCAGGAAATGCAGGTATCCTTCCTTTCCACAACGTAGCGGTTTACGAACTTGAGCCTATCGGACGGTATCCAAGAGGACTCTGGTACGCAATCGAAATAATCATTGGTCATCGTTCCCACCTCCTTCTATACTGGAGAAGGCGTCACGATGCGCGTCCTCCTGGAATATGGCGCGACCGGTCTCCCCCCTCAGGCGACGTACCTCGCGTATGCCCATGGCTCCCAGCACCTCCAGTAGTTGGTCTTTCCAGGCACTGCATAGGTTGGTCACTCTGTGCATAACGAACTCTTCCGTCGCCCCTTTCAGGTCGGAAGGGCAATCGTCGCCGCAGGTGACACAGACGCGGCAGCCCAAGGCCACCAACAGCGCCGTTTCCAACGTGACGGCGTCCGCTCCGCAGATAATGCTCTTTGGGACCATCTCTGCCGCGGCCAATCCGCCCGACGATAAGATCGTGATACTATCCCGCAGGCCGGCGGCCACCAGGTGCCGGTGCAGGACGCGCAATGAATCCCTGGCATATTGTCCGCTTTCGTCCATGCCGCTCTCCGCGAAGAGCACGTGTAGTATGTCCGTCTCCCGGGCCATGTCGTTCACGATGGACATCAGCTCCGGGGACGGTCTGACCCTGATCCCCACCAGCAGTCCTGGCCTTTTTTCCTTCAGACCTTGCACCGTAGTCTTCCAATCCGGAGCGTTCTCGATCTCCACCATCCTTATCTGTGGCGGAAGCCGGTCCAGGTCATGCACTTGGGAGATGACCGGCACCAGTGTTTCTGAAGGCGTCCTTACGTTCAGTTTGTCCATCGAACCGATCGGGAGCACCAGCAGGGTGCCCAGTTCCTGTGTCGCTCCGGCGATACCCTTCAGCGCTTCATCGGTGAACTTGATCCGAGAGGCGTCCAGCAGGAATGGCACAGGAAGATCCACGATCGGTCCTATCTGCGTGAGCAGACGTCCCTTTTCGTCGAAAGAGAGCAGGGGAGGTGTGCGTCCTATATCCACGCTGGTGGAGATGAACTCCCGGCCGTGGATACCATCCCTGGTCGGGCGCACTATCTCGGACATATCGGTCCACATGGCGTCATAGCCAGGACCGGCGAACAATCCGCGATAGCCAGCTCCCAGCACCGGGATCTTGCCGCTTTCGGCCTCGTTCCACATGGTGGTCACCCGCAACGGGGTCCAGACCCCTTTTCCCATGGCCTTGAACTCGTCGTTGACCTTGATGGATAACGCCCTCTGGGGACAGTCGACCACGCAGCGGAAGCAGTTCTTGCACAGGGTGCTGTCCGGCTCGGCCATCTTCCGGGGGTCCTGGGGATCCCTCTTGTGCGCCCCGTAGATGCAGGCCCGCTCGCACTTCCCGCAGTTGATGCAGTTATCGGCCCGGCGCACTAGGAACTTGGGCACCGGTCGATGTCGCCCCGAGGTCGGGACGACGTGGACATGATACCGTTCATACACGGCGCTCACCCCTCATTCCGTTCTTGGGCGCTCCCAGCACCAATCCCCGCGACACCATCTCGTCGTAGTGAGAACTGACCTCGGCAACGCGCACGAAACGCTCGATCTCCACCGGGTCCCGACCAAACTTCTTTTCCAGTCTAGCCTCCAGTTCATCGTAGGCAGGTATCAGGTCCAGCTTGGACTGGCACACCTGCTCGCAGGCCTTGCATCTCATGCATAGGAAGGTGCGGTGGGCATGCTCCTTGGTGATCTCCTTGCCCTCGGCCATGGCCTTGACCGTCAGCAGCTTGCCACGGGCGGTGACCCTTTCGTCCTTGGTGAGAGCGTAGGCCGGGCATACGCTGACGCAAGCCCCGCACATAGCGCACTGGTTGGCCATCTCGATGAGGACATCCCTTTTGCGGGGGGACATGACCTTGCGGGAGATGGTGGAAACGGACCTGAGCAGGGGGGCGAGAGGGGCGTGCATTTGCGCCATGAGCGCCATCCCCATCCCGGAGACCCGGGGGCTGAAAATGATCCCGGCGCCACCGAACATGCGCCCCTTCAACGCAAAGAACTTGCCCGGGTTCATGATGCCGGAAGGGTCCAGCCTATCCTTGGCCTTACTGAGCCTCTTCATCTCATCCTTCGGCCAATGGTCGACAAAGGAATTGTTCCACACGCCCAGGGAGTACGGGCGGGCCCCCAACCCTATGAGGGAGGAGGTCACGAACATGGACTTTGCCGCATCCAGGGTGTACAACGACTGGTTGACCTGGTCCGTAAGGTAGTAGCAGAGAAGGAGGGCTTCCGGACCTTGCAGAAAGTGGATCTCCAGTAAGGGGTCCAAAGCGAACTCCTGGCAGAGGTCCTCCGCCCTGTGCAGGATGGCCTTGAGATTGGACATGGGGGCAAGGACCTCCGCGCCCATCATCCCTGGCCCCAGCCTCCTGAGCTTCATGGGGAAGTAGCGGTCGTGCCACAGCAAACGGGCCTTATACTCACTTTCCTCCACGATCCCTTTGGAGGACAACAGGTCGACGATGACCTTCTCCGATGCCGTGTCGGCCGAGGTCACCAGCAAGGCATGTCCTTTTCCGAAGTGCTCTCCGTGCAGCAGCTTGTTGGCGTAGTTGAGCTTTCCTGGGGAGAAATAGATAAGGTCCTCGGGAAGAATGCTCAGACGCCGCAACTGTTCGGCCACCTCCACCGCTTGGTCCAGGTCCTGGAATATCAGCAGGTGCGGGCGGGAAGAGTTGTCGACCTCCTTGACCTTCAGGGTGACCTCGATGATGATCCCTAACTGTCCCTCGCTGCCGAACAGCGCATGGAACTCCTCCTGGGACGGTTGCAGGGTGACGATACCGAGGCTGGTGGCCAGCTTGACCGAGGTCACGATCTTGCTCAGATGCCCTCCGCCCAGCGAGCCCACTCCACAGCCTCCGCCGCTTATCCAACCGGCCACGGTGGAGAATCGGCTGGACGGGCAGGCGATGATCCGCAGTCCATGTTTGGAAAGCGCGTGATCGGCCTCCGCCCAGCGGCAGCCGCCCTGCACCCGGATGCGCCGGTTCTTCAGGTCGACCTCCAGCACCTGGTCCAACGTGCTAGCGTCCATTACGATGCCGCCGTTGACCGGTATGGAACCACCAAATGGTGAAGAGCCCGAGCCTCGAGGAATGACAGGGATCCCGTGGCTCCTGGCGAAGTCCAATACTGCCACCGCCGCCTCTGCGGTGAAAGGTTGCACGACCGCGTCAGGTTGATAATGCAGCAATGCATCCTTGAGCAGTTGGGGGACATCCGCCTGGTCCCTAGAATACATATCACGCTCGCCGTCCCCGGCGACCAATCTCAGGTCTGGGATCCCAAGCGAGTCCAGCTCCTTGGCTAGACCATGGATCGCTTCTACCTTGGCGTTGAAATGACCGGGGGCGATGCCGCGGCCGTTGATATTGGCTTCCATAATGCGTCTCTCCTTGACGAGCAGGTCATGAACGGCGGAACACGTTGCAATTGATGGGCCGGTCTCCGGGGTCGATATGCCGTCAAACACCCAGATGACCAGGTTCACCGCATCTCCCGACATGTTTTTGCGGTCTGTCCTGCTGCTTAAAGTGGACAAGGTAGATACTTGTTGTTTTTAAAGGAATTTATTAGACACATATTTAGTAAATATGAAATTACTAGTGCATTTGTTTGTTTTTCGTACATTATATAAGCACATACATTATAAAAATATATACAAGATCGATGGAAAACGACGATGTTTTAAGCCATACGGCAACGCCTTTATTTGACGTATGATCCACATTCAAAGGAAAAATAATATAAAAGACTGGTTGTGGGTAAGACCTCACACCTTTTCGACAACCGTCTTCTTCCGCGATAACGTTCAAATGATGTGCAGGTCCTTCCCGATCTTCTCGAACTTGCCGATGGCGAAGTCAAGGTCCTGCTCTCTAAGCGCAGCGTTCATGATGGTGCGGATGCGCGCCTTATCCTTCGACACCATGGGAAATACGATAGGCAAGGCGAAGACGCTTTCCTGGTAAAGCCGTTCGCTCAGCCTTTTTGCCTTGGCGCTGTCGCCCACCATGATCGGGATGATCGGCGTAACGGACCTCCCGGTGTCGAAGCCCAGGTCCTGCATGGCCTTCCGGAAATACTTGGTGCGCTCCCAGAGGTTGCGCACATGCTGCGGCTCGGTCTCCAGGACGTCTATCGCCCCGATGCAGGCGGCGGTCACCGCCGGGGGATGCGAGCCGCTCAAAAGCCAGGTACGAGATCTGTTCAGGGCGAAGTTCTTGAGGTCGAGCGAACCAGAGATGTGACCGCCAACGACGCCGAACGCTTTCGAGAACGTTCCCATCTCCACCTGTACGCTATTGTGGTCCAGGTCAAAATGGGAGACGATCCCGCGTCCTCCTTCCCCCAGAACACCTTCGCCATGGGCATCGTCCACATAGAGCATGGCACCATGCTCCTTGGCGAGTCTGGCTATCTGGTCCAGTGGGGCCATGTCCCCGTCCATGGAGAACACGCCATCGGTGATGATGAGAATACGGCGGTAGCTAGGTTGCTTCATCTCCGCTTCCTCAAGTTTCAATGCTAGATCGGCGACGTCGCAATGTCTGTATATGGCTCTCTCGGCGGTCGATAGGCGTACACCGTCGATGATGCTGCCATGGTTCAGTTCATCGGAGATGATAAGGTCGCCCTTTCCAACCAATTGTGGTATAAGTCCGGCATTGGCGGCGAAGCCGGTCTGGTACACGAGCGAGGCCGGTGTCCCCTTGAACTTGGCCAATCTCTCCTCCAGCTCCAGGTGTATGTCCATGGTGCCCGCTATCGGGCGCACGGAACCGGAGCCAACCCCATGGGAGTCCACGGCCATTTTGGCCAGTTCCTTCATGTGTGGGTGGTTGCTCAGGCTGAGGTAGTTATTGGAGCAGAACATGAGCACCCTCTTCCCATCCACATTGCACCAGGGTGTGCTGGCCCCTTGCAACTTGGCGATCCTCCAGTCCAAGGCTTGGTCGACCAGGTCCTGATACTCCTGTTTGAGGAACGAATTTGGATCTCTCATGATAACATCTCCAAGTGAGGAGCGATTCAATGGCCATTTAATCTTTGCATCGACCAATTCAAAGATGATCGTCGGCCTTGCGCTTGCGAAGCTTGATGAACATGTCGTCGGCCATGCGGTCCAACCCCCATTCCACCTTCCAGTTCCAGTCCTTGGAGGCGAGAGAATCGTCCATGGAGTTAGGCCAGGAGTCAGCAATGGCCTGGCGAAAGTCCGGTCGATATTCGATCTTGAAACCGGGACTTCGTTCGGCAACTAATTTTGCCAGCTCCCCGGCGGAGAAGCTGGTCCCGTTGAGATTATAGCCCAGGCGGGTGGTGATGCTTTCCGCCGGAGCTTTCATGATGTCGATGGCAGCGTTGATGCAATCGGGCATGTACATCATCGGCAGGACGGTGTCCTCGCGTACAAAACAAGTGTAGCGATTATTGCGTACCGCCTCATAGAATATGGCGATCGCGTAATCGGTCGTGCCACCCCCTGGCATGGTCTTCGCACTGACGATACCGGGATAGCGAACACTGCGTACATCGACTCCGTACTTGCTGTGGTAATAATCGCATAGCAGTTCACCAGTCACCTTGGTGACACCATACATGGTGGTGGGTTGG
>DATKZX010000006.1 GCA_035527755.1 Methanomassiliicoccales archaeon
ACCGTACATGTCGTCAGTGACCTCGATGTCGCTCAGCTCCACGTTACCGGTGTTGGTGACCACGATCTTGAACTGTACCGGCCCAGAGAGCAGGTAAGGTCCGGTGACCGTGTCCGCATCCTCCCAGCTGTCCCCGTCCCAGACATACTTCTCGATGTCTATTCCAGGAGCAGCACCGAAGTAGTGCGCCATGTCGCTGTCGCTGTACATATGATCATCAAAGTAGCCGTCCACCCAGGCGGTGTTCGCCTGCTGTCCGGATGCCCAGGCCATGCTGTACTCGACATCCATGTGAGCTCCCACGGCCAGGGTCGTGCCCGGCAGGGTCACTCCACCGTACATGTCGTCATCGACCTCGATGTCGTTGAGAGGCACGTTACCAGTGTTGGTGATCACGATCTTGAACTCTACCGGCCCAGAGAGCAGGTAAGGTCCGGTGACCGTGTCCGCATCCTCCCAGCTGTCGCCGTCCCAGACATACTTCTCGATGTCTATTCCAGGAGCAGCACCGAAGTAGTGCGCCAGATCGTTATCGGTCACTTCTTCGTTTAAGGCGTCGAACCAGCCGGTAACTGTAGCACTGTTCTCCTGTTGTCCAGCGACCCATTCCATGTTGTACATGGCCTCAACTGATTCTCCGGCAGCTAGGACGCTCGGGACCGTCACGTCACCATACTTATCGTCGGTTACCGTAACATCCGTCAGTTCCACGTTTCCAGTGTTGGTCACGTTGATCATGAACTGCACAGGTCCAGCGGTCAGGAAAGGCCCGGTCGCCGTATCGGCGTCCTCCCAGTTCGCTCCGTTCCAGACATACTTCTCAATGTCTATTGCTGGTGTCCCGAAGACATTGTAGAAATTGATCAACTGAGTATGAGGCTCTGCTTGGGTCCCCCTCACCATATCCACGTATACCGTGGTTCTATCGGGATTGGGCCAATCTTCACCAGAAACGCAGTCGTGATATGGGCTAACTAAGCCGGGATCGCGTCCTATGAGGACCAGTACATACCCAACCTTATCCTCTTCCCATACGGTGTAATTTCCCTTGGGCAAACCATCAAATGCGTAATACCCATTCGCCCACGGTCCATCACCGGTCAATACATTGGATGAATAGGGGATGAAGACCATATTTTCACAGGATCCCCACAGATAGAGCTTTCCCTCCATCGATATCCTCCAACCATCGAACGGGTTGAGGTTGACGAATTTCTGTCCACTTATCACATTGGTCGGGTAGGCGGTAATTGGAATCGGAACTGTCTTTAGACCAATTCCAGGGAATTCCAGGTAGAAATGCCTGGAAGAACCAGTTGCATATGAGGACCCTTGGTGCGAAGTGCCTGTGCCCCAACTTGAGAACTCAGTTCCAGACATCGCCTGCGGCAGGATCTTTTCCAGGTCCTGCTGCCAGATGATGCTCAGGGACAGATGAGCCCTGAAGAAGATTATCACATGGTCCGTGGCAGTGGGCCATGACAGGTCCTTCACCGTGAAATACCTAAATTGATCCGGAGTTGCATCCGAATCGGTGGTGCCATCGAATTCATCCATGAAGTTTATGATCGTCGGTCCGGTTCCAGCAGCCTCACCGGTTTCGGGCGTTGGGATATGTGTACCCCATCCGGCTCCCGGAATCTCCGTTCCATCTACTAGCACGTCCCCGGTCGAATATTGGAACCCGGTTGCTAGAGATGTATCGAACCCATCGATGTAAATCGCATTACTAGATACTTGATAGAAATTGTACTTGATACTGAACTCACTTGCACCCCATATCTTACTTCCGGTATCTAGGCGCAATTGGTAAGAGACCCAATCTCCCTCCATATAGGCCTTACCCAAGTTCGCGTTCTGCCATACTGCCGATCCAGAATCATACCCGACGAAATACTCCGCCGGATAATTATCTGCCGCAGAACCGGATTCAACAGTGATCTGAAGAATTGTTATGAATCCGGCGCTGATCATGAAGATAGCGATCAATAAAGCCCCTATCTTCGCTAGATTTGTTCTACTATCAGTGTCGCCATTGGCACTCATGCCCTTATTCCCCCCTTCGATGATCCAACCGCCGAAGCGGCCGTGCATTAGTGGATTTGCGTGTGCGTTGATTAGATTATGAAATCTGTCCTTTCCGAGGTTGAATCGACTCTTAACTAGGTTAGGTGCGTATTTAATGCTTAGTATCAACATTGATAATAATCGAAACAATATTTTGGCATCCTTGAGATAGCTGGCTTTAATAGATTATTGAAAAATAACTCTGTTTTTAGTCACCGATATATTAGAAACCTCATGCAAAATTCGTAAAAATATTACGATATTTTCTTTTCCATTGCATATTATTGTACTATTATAATATGAAATTAATATTCCAATTAGAATTTTATGGAAATGATCGCCCCGGTCTTTCAAGCGGATCATATTTCATCCACCTCTATCACATCGTGCCCTACGCCTTCCAAATAAGTTTTTATAATCGGATTGGTTGCACTGTTCCAGAATGGTTTGACGGCCATCGCGGCGGGGATACGCCTGGTCTCGTCTGATCCCAGAAGCTAAGCCCGCCCGCGTTCTCCGTTGTACTGTGGTGCGCGAGCCCACGGGAAGCCTGGAACGCTGTCAGCCATTCTTTCTTACCTTTATTTTTTAATATTCCAGTACCCGATAGAATTAATATTGATAAATCACCTATTGATTTCATAATCGAAGGTGGTTGTACTGGACGTTGACCTCGTGTTTCTGGTCGTCCTGCTTATTATCTTGGCTATAGTGGTATACATCGAACTTCGATTCATGCGCACCCGCAATAGAGAGTACCTTGACAAGGCCATAGACAAGGACGATGCCTACAATAACATCGCCACCACTAAGGCCATTGCCTCGGCCCTCAGGCAGAAGGGGAAGGACACGCGTGAGGCCGAACTGGTCATCATTCAGGCTGAACAGGCTTACAACCGAGGCAGTTTCGTTTCTTCTAAGGAGTCCGCCAAGAAGGCCAGGGACATATTGATCAATGCCCCCTTCATAGAGATGTCTTTAGGTGATGCACCGAAGACGGAACCGAAATCACCCTTGGATGAGGAGCACGAGACGGCTCATGAAGTCACGAAATTAGAACCGAACCTGATCGAATCTCGTTTCATCATCAATTCATGCCGTGCCCACTTAGAGGCAGAGGAGGCATGCGGCAAGGATATTGCCCAGGCGAAGGAGCGGTTGGCCCAGGCCGAGCAATGTTTCGCTGAGAAGAGATACGATGAAGCCCTAAAGGAGGGAATGAGGGCCAGGAGAATGATGGGAGTATCTTCACCAGGTCTATCTGAACCAAAGAAAGAGGTGTCCCGGATCAAGATCCCCAAACCGGAAAGAAAGTGCGTCAAATGCGGTATCGGTGTCCCCCAGGAGGACCTTTTTTGCAGAAAGTGCGGCACTCGTGTCGAGGTGCAGCGGACCTGTTCACATTGCCAAACCGACGTATCGGTTGAGGATGCGTTCTGCCCTAAATGTGGCCGGCGGATCTGAGCTTTTTCATATCCCCTCGGTTGAAACATTAATACCCAAAGACCAATTATCCTGAGGAAGCAGATGATACTGGTCAAGTTAGGTGGCAGCGTAATTACCGATAAGGGCAGATACCGCACCTTCGATCGTGAGATCGCCAGCCGTTTGACTTTGGAGATAGCCTCTTCGGACGAGAAGGTCATGATCGTTCACGGCGCTGGATCGTTCGGGCATATGCTGGCCAAGGAGCACAGGCTGCACCTGGGTATCGATGGACCCTCCCAGATCATGGGGGCGGCCAAGGTCATGGCCGATGTCCGAGAACTGAACCTGGAAATATCCCGTTGCATGTTGGACAGCGGACTGCCGGTCGTATCACTCCCACCTGCCTCCTGTGCTCGAATGAACCAGGGAAAACTAGAGATGCTGGACGTTGACCTTTTCCAGAGATATTTAGACCTGAATATGGTCCCGTTGACCTTTGGCGACGTGGTCTGGGACCAGAAGCGCGGATTGAGCATATGCTCGGGTGACCAGCTGATGATGTCCTTGGCCGAGAAATTCAGTCCGGACAAGGTGCTGTTCGTCACCGATGTGGATGGCGTCTTCACCGGCGATCCTAATATGGATGATGACGCAGAACTAATAGAGAATGTGAACAAGGCGGTGCTGGACGCACTGCCAAGGACGGAGAGGAACGTTGACGTCACCGGCAGCATCTATTCCAAAATTCAATTCATGATAGATATGGCCGGCCGAACCAAAGAATGCCTGGTGCTCAATGGCAAGGTACCAGGAAGGCTAGAGGCGGCCATGAAGGGACGTTCGGTCATTGCCTCCAGAGTTGTAGGTGGATCCATATGAAGAAGATAGAGCGGAGGAAATCGGACCACATCGATGTCACCTTGAATGAGAATGTCGTTTCCGATTACGACTATTGGGCGGACGTGCATTTTGTGCACCAGGCTCTGCCTGAGGTGAACATGGACGACATCGACACCTCGGTCACCTTGTTCGGAAAGAGACTGGAATTCCCATTGGTGGTCACGGCCATCACCGGAGGCTTCCCTCTGGCCGAGAAGATCAATCGAAATTTGGCCGAGGCCTGCGCCAAGATGCAAATTGGATTTGGAGTGGGAAGCCAGCGACCGGCCATAGAGCACGGTGATGATGGCACTTATTCATTGATCAAAGAATATGACGTGCCGCTGGTCATCGGGAACGTGGGCGCGCCACAACTGGTCAGACAGAAGAACAAAGGGCCTTTTTCTCTCGAGGACGTACTTCGAGCCAGGGAGCTCATCGACGCGGATATCATGGCCATACATCTCAATTTCCTGCAGGAGGTCATCCAACCGGAGGGCGATGTGAACGCATTAGGCTGCCTGGAAGGCATAAGATCGTTGGCCAAAGAACTTCCATGCATGGTCAAAGAGACCGGTGCTGGCATCTCCCGGGAGACGGCCTTGCAGCTCAAGGGCACTGGCATTCGGGGAATGGACGTCTCAGGCATGGGCGGTACCAACTTCGCCGTTGTGGAGATGCACCGGGCCCGCATGCAGCATGACCTGGTAGCTAGTGGTGTAGGTGCCACCTTCTTCGAATGGGGCATACCGGCCCCAGCGGCGGTCATCGAGGCGGACGTGGGCCTGGAGATCATCGCCAGTGGAGGAGTGGACAATGGTCTTCGCATGGCCAAAGGCATCGCCCTCGGCGGTAATGCAGCTGGTTGCGCCAGAATATTACTGGCAGAGGCCATGGATTCGACCCAGAGCGTGATCGCCAAGCTCGAGATGATGAAGGCGGAGTTCAAGGCGGCCATGTTCCTGACCGGATGCAGCGAGGTGGCTGACCTGAGACGACGCCGGATCATAGTAAGCGGAAGAACAGCCGATTGGCTTTCAGCAGCGGAGGATTGATGATCATGGATCACACCAAGAAGATGAAAGACATGGTGAAGGAGATCAACCAGGCCATCCTTCTCTACGTGGAGCATGGAAAGCATGAGAAGCTAATAAAGGCCATGAGACATTATCCAGAAGCGGGGGGGAAGCGCATGCGCCCGGTCATGGCCATGCTTACTGCAGAGGCCGTGGGAGGCCGAGGAAAAGCGGCGCTCCCGTTCGGCTGCGCACTAGAGATCATACACAATTTCACCTTGGTCCACGACGATGTCATCGACCAGGACCCGGTCCGTCGTGGCAAACCGGCAGTACATATCGCCTTCGATACACCGACAGCGATCATCGCTGGGGACGCCTTGTTCGCCAGGGCGTACGAGATTCTTGCCGACACGGATGTGGATGGTGAGGCCATCCGCCGCTTGCTACGCTCCGTCTCGAACACCGTGTTCCTCGTCGCTGAAGGACAGCAGATGGATGTGGATAACGAAGAGCGGGCGGAGGTCTCTCGGGAAGAATATCTGGACATGGTGGAGAAGAAGACCGCCGTTCTCTTCGCCTGCGCCGCCGAGGGCGGGGCGATCATCGGGCGGGGAACGGAGGAACAAATATCGTCCATGCGAGAATACGCGCGGCTCCTGGGGATCGGCTTCCAGATATGGGACGACGTCCTGGGGATCAAGGGCGATGCCAAAAAGACCGGCAAACCAGTGGGCAGCGACATTCGCAATGGCAAGAGAACGCTGATCGTCGTCGATGCCCTGGAACGCTTGGAGAAGGACCCCCGGAAGATCGTCCTGACCGCTGCCCTGGGCAACGCCAACGCCAGCGATGAGGCCGTCCAAGCCGCAACCCAGCTGCTGGAGGATATCGGTTCCATAGAGCATGCGCGTCAGTTCGCCCTGGATTACGCCAAGCGCGCCAAGGAACTGCTCTCCTGCCTGATGGATTGTACGGAGAAGGATATGCTACGGGAGATGGTCGATTACGCCGTGGGCAGGGACATCTGAGGCTCGGTCTCGATCCCTTTGTCAGTAAGGTAGAATATTCCCGAACGGCCCTCCGCCAAATGCCGGTGCTTCATCAGCACCGCCCTTCGCTTTCCAGGAGCCAATCTCTCCACCAGGATTATGGTCTTGGCATTGTGATGGAGCACATTGCCGCCTAACGCTTCGAAGACCCCGGTTTCCATGTCTGTGTACACCTGGGAGGTTATGACCACCGGCAGGTTCTTTTTTCTGGCCAGGGTCAATAATCTGGCGCTCTGCCCCCCTAGTAATCGTCTTTCAACGCGCTCGTCGTCCTTGCTCGCCAGACGGTAGAACATGGTCATGGAATCGATGACTATCAATCCGATCTCGGAATTCCCCTCCGCGAGCTTGATGGCCTTATTGACCATGCGGTCCTGGTCCTCCAGACTGTGCACCTCGCTGATCAAGACCTCCTTCAGAACCTTTTCCTGGTCCTCTCCGGCCATGTGCTTGAGGCGTTGCATGGACACGCCTTCGCTATCTACGTACACCGTCTTCTTGCCCTGTAGAGCGACCTCCCGGGCCAAAGTGAGGCATAGATTGGTCTTGCCGGTGCCTGCCGCGCCGTAGATGAGAGTTAGACATCCGCTCTCCACCCCTCCGTCGAGCATCTCGTCCAGGGTGGAGCATCGGAACGGCAATAGCACCAGTTCCTCCAAGTTTACTTCCTCTCCTTTTGTTGCATATCGTCCATCTGCTCCATCCGGTAGGAGCCAGGCTCGACGTTCTTTTTTCGTTTCAGGAAATAGAACGGGATCACCATCAGCCCACCCAGTATGAACGCCACGGCCACCGCCACGAAGATAACAGCCACTATCACGAGTAAAGCAGCTATAACCAAGGGAAGGAAAAGCAGGGCCAAGAAGGCCACGGCTATGATACTGACCATCAACAGCGCCACTATAGTGGTGTCCGCCCCTCGAGAGGCCATTTCATCACTTCCTATCGGGCAGGAAGGGGACCAATGAATTAGCCAACTTGGACATGGTCATGGTCTGTAGAATGATCCGTCCCGGTCCCCTGAGGGTGGTTACGAAGAGCCCTTCCCCGCCGAACAGGGCGGTCTTTATCCCCAGGCTTTGAATGTCATACTGTACGCTGCTCTCCCAGGCCACCGTATTGGCTGTGGAGACCTTCATGACCTGACCGGGCGCGAGGTTGTATTCGATGAAGTCACCGCAACCGGCCACGAACACAGTGCCCTCCCCTTGGACCTTCTGCAAGATCAGGCCCTCGCCGCCGAACAGGGCAGCACCGAACTTCTTCTGGAAAGCAATGTCCAAGGTGACATCGTCCTCCGCTGCTAGGAAAGCGGTCTTCTGGAGCAGCCACTGCTTTCCCCCCCTCAGATCTAGGGGAACGATCTTTCCTGGTACGTTCCCCCCGAACCCTACCATACCTGGACCTCCCTCGGCGTGGAAGTTGGTCACAAAGAATGATTCTCCGGTAACGGCCCGCTTGAGACCGGACATTACTCCACCCTTGGCCTTGGTCTCCAATCGCACGTTGCCGCTCATGTACACCATGCTTCCCGCTTCAGAGTATATTACCTCTCCCGGGGAGAACTCAACGTTTACGCACTGCAGGTTGTCTCCAGTAATATTGTACTTCAGGGTATCACCTTGAGGATGGTTACAATCTTGGTTGTATTTCCATTTTCTCGGCAATGAGCATATTGTCAGTCTCATCGTAGTGCCAAGGGAGAACGCCCTCTTCGCGAATGAACCCATATGAGTTCCGGGACGATCGATCTTTTCCCTTTTCCTGGCCTCCGACACGGACAGCGGGACTTTCTGCAGGATGCGAGAGATTGCCTCGGTTCCGGTAATGTGCTGGTGGCCCACGCTCCAACCGGGCTAGGGAAGACCGCGGTGGCGTTGGCGGCGACATTGGAGGCAGCCATGGGCCGTAATGGCAGGACGGTGTTCTTGACACCAAAGCAATCGCAGCATCGGGCGGTCATTGAAACCGTTAAGGTCCTGCCCGCGGCCATCAGGACAGTGGACCTACTCTCCAGGGAGAGCATGTGTCCCCTCGGCCCCCGACCCCCTTGCCTGAACGGAAAACGTTGCCATCTGCAGGCGGAGAGACGCATTGTCCTCTGTGCCAAGGAGGTCCTGCAGAGGCCCATGCACGCCCAGGAATCGATGTCGTTATGTGTGAGGCGAGGGGCGTGCCCATACCTCACCGCGAGATTTGCCTTGAACGGTGCCGATCTGGTGGTCGGAGACTATTCCAGGGTCTTCGGCGATCTTCCCGATATCCTGCGGTTCCAAGGATCTTCCCGACCACAGTATTTGGTGGTGGACGAGGCCCACAACCTACCATCCCGGATCAGGGAAATGTTCAGCAAAGAGCATATCGTACCTTCCTCGGACGATGACGATTTAGAAAGGGTCTGGAGAGAGATGCTTTCTCAAGGTCACCGGAAAATTTTCTCCGGGGAGCTACGAACGCACCTGGAATCCCTTGGCCTCCCTGAACCGGAGATACTGGAGGAGCGAAATGAGTTCGTGCGTGATTGGTATCGCTTTGGCGAGGCTGGCATGCGCATAGCCCATCCTGACGAGAGCCGTATCTCCCTTCGTTTCCTGGAACCTTCCTTGGTAGTGCAGAACGTGCTCCATCATTGTTCTGGCGCCATATTCATGAGCGGTACCTTGCATCCACCAGAGGTGTTCGCCACCCTACTGGGCATAGAAGATTGCCTTTGCCGGACCTATCCATCACCTTTCGATGCCCGGAGACGCCTGGCGATCATCGTTCCGGAAGTAGGCACCCGATTCCGTGAACGCTGTCGAGAGAGTACGAAGGATATGTCCCAAAGAGTAGCTCAACTAAGCAGGGACGTACCGGGTAACGTGCTGGTGTTCCTCCCTTCCTACTCCTATCTATCTGCGGTGCATCGGGAGTTGAGGAACATCCGTTTGGACAAGGTGCTGCTGGCTGAGCGTCCCGGCCTGGGCAAGGAGGAAAAGGACGCTCTGACCCGACGTCTGCTGGATGGACCGAACGTGCTCCTGCTATGCAATATTCATGGTTCCTTCTCCGAAGGTGTGGACTTTCCCGCCGGATGCATCTCCGCGGTCATGGTGGCCGGACTACCCATCCCGCCCCCTGGTCTGGAGAGGAAGGAGCTTATGCTTCGAACGGCCAAAAGAATTGGAGAGGAGAAGGCCCGGTTATATCTGGACACCTACGAGGCCTTGAGCAAGGTGCTTCAGGCATGCGGCCGGGCCATACGCCGTGAGGAGGATCGCGCGGCCATTGTTCTGCTGGACCCCCGCTATTTGGATCAGAGAGTGGTTCGGTTGCTACCACCTGATATGAAGTTCGCGAACGGCGATCCGTCCGTGAACCTGCGGGCCTTCTTCCATTACGGAACGAAAGGTCATTGGCTATCATCGAGGGAGGGTGAAAGGATAATAACCGAGCATTGACTTTACTTGGACCGTGCAAGTGATAAGAAGAGGGGCGGAGGCCGAGATCCGTCGGGACGTGTGGATGGGGAGGAACGTGCTTATTAAAAGCCGCATACCCAAGACGTACCGTCACCCGACCTTGGACCAATCTCTTCGAGCCCACCGCACCAAGATGGAGGCCCGACTGCTTCAAGAGGCCCGGAGCTGCGGGGTCCCCACCCCCATCGTGTACGACATCGACCTGGAGAATGCGGAACTGTGCATGCAGGAGATCGATGGACCGCGGGTCAAGGATGCTTTGGCCACCGCTTCGGAAGAGGAGGTTAGGCGCATCTGCCAGGAGATAGGACGGATGGTGGCCAGAATGCACGGCCATGGCATGACCCATGGCGACCTGACCACCTCCAACATGATCATGGAGGACGAACGCATTTGGTTCATCGACCTTTCAATGGGAACCAAGGCCGCAAGCATGGAAGAGATGGGTGTCGACCTGCATCTGTTGAAGGAAGCGTTCCAATCGGCACACTCGGATATGCTGTATGCCTACGATCTGATCGTCGAGACCTATGCTCGAGAGCTCCCGCGGGGGCGAGAGGTCCTGGCCAAGGTCAAGGACATTGAGGAGAGGGGGCGGTACGCGTGATATTGAACCTGGTGACATCCAACGAGCACAAGCTGGAAGAGTACCGGAACGGCCTTTATCCGTTGGGCATCGAGGTAAAGCATCTCCAGGC
Source organism: Methanomassiliicoccales archaeon (assembly GCA_035527755.1). Classification (NCBI taxonomy): domain Archaea; kingdom Methanobacteriati; phylum Thermoplasmatota; class Thermoplasmata; order Methanomassiliicoccales; species Methanomassiliicoccales archaeon. The sequence continues at coordinate 10,602 of DATKZX010000006.1, forward strand.
GGATTGCGACGAGATACAGGCCGATACCTTGCACGAGGTGGTACTGGCGTGCATGGAACGACTGAAGAGGGACGGGTACCGTGATTTCATATTGGACGATTCCGGAATGTTCGTGCCGGCCCTGAACGGATTCCCCGGAGTCTATTCGGCCTACGTCATGCAAACCATCGGCTGCCAGGGAATGTTACGATTGCTGGATGGCCTGAACCGCTCCGCCCATTTTGAATGCTGCATCGGGGTATGCTCCGACGAGCTTGGTGAGTTCACCCTCACCGGACGGTCACCTGGACGTATCATAACTGAGAAGAGGGGGGAGGGCGGCTTCGGATACGATCCTATCTTCATGCCTGATGGGCAAGAGCTGACCTTCGCCGAGATGGACATGGTGACCAAGAACCATCATTCTCACCGAGGAAAGGCCATGGTGGAACTCGCTAGGGAGCTGAAGCAAAGGATGGAGGGAAAGAAATGAAGATCAGAGGCAATAAGATAGTGGTGACCGGCTGCGCCGGATTCATTGGCAGCCACCTCACGGACGCCCTTCTTGAGATGGGCAATCACGTGGTCGGAGTGGACAATTTCAGCGCTGGACGGAGGTCGTTCTTAGAGGAGGCGGAGGCCTATGACGATTTCACCTTCATCCAGGCGGACCTGCTGAAAGACGATCTTAAGGATGTTTTCAAGGGCGCGGATATGGTGATACATGTGGCCGCCAACCCCGACGTAAGGTCGGGAGCGAAGGACACCTTGTCGCACTACCAGCAGAACATCGAGGTCACCTACCGGGTGTTGGAGGCGATGAAGAGCCTGGGGATCAAGGACGTCGTCTTCCCATCCACCTCAACGGTTTACGGTGAGACCACGGTCATACCCACCCCGGAGGAGTATGGACCGCTGGTGCCGATATCGGTCTACGGAGCCACGAAACTGGCCTGCGAGGCGTTGATCTGCTCCTACGCCCATTCCTTCGACATGCAGGCGGTCATCTTCCGCTTCGCCAATGTGGTCGGCTCCCGCAGTACGCACAACGTGCTCCACGACTTCGTGGCCAAATTGCGGAACGACCCCACCCAACTTGAGATACTGGGCGCGGAGCCGGGAACGGTGAAATCATACGTACACGTGGACGATTGCGTGCGCGGCATGATCATTGGCGCAGAGTACGCCAGGAACAAGGTGGAGATGTTCAACCTGGGATCGGTCGATCGTTTGACGGTCAAAGAGATCGCCGACATTGTCATCGATTCCATGGAACTGCGTGGCGTCGTGTACCGGTGGACAGGTGGGGTCCAGGGCGGCCGCGGATGGATAGGGGACGTCAAGAGCATGCTCCTGTCCTCGGAAAAACTACGCTCCTACGGCTGGGAACCGAGCATGAACAGCGCTCAGGCCATCCGCAAAGCGGTGCGGGAGATAGTGGCCAAACCGGACTAGAGCACCAGACCGGGCACCGTCTCCCCGGTCACGTCGATCATCAAGATCCAATCAGCGAGCTCGAAGTTCCAGGAATCTCCCCCATCGGTACCGATGGGAATACTGGCCGCGGGATATCCTCCTGCATAGGGCATGCCTACCGTATCCACCACCAACCAGAATCCCAGCTCATCCTCGATCCAGAAAACTGGCACCTGGTTACCGTAGAAGGCCTGGACGTTCTCCTTGACCTCTAACGCCTGGGAAGTGCTGTTCCCTATGTAGACCGTTGGGAACGCGTGCCCACTGATGAGGTCGATCCGGCAGTCACCGCCTAGGACGGTGAGCAGGGACGATAGCAATATGGCGTGGTCCTCGCAGTCACCGGTACCCAAGGAAATGGTCTCCGAAGCCGATTGCCAATGGTCGTCGGTATCTGACAGATAGGGGAACTCCGCCCTTATCAGTTCATATGCTTCGATGATCTGCAACACGCCATAGTCACCGGGTACAGTGTCTAGCACCCTCTCGGCAAGATCGCTCACGGCCTCGAGATCCACCAGATCGTTGAACCGATTGTAATACTTGACCGGGTTCCTATCAATCTCCCGAGCGTGTAGTTCAGGCTCCAACAGACATTCCATATCGTTGCTACCGACCATCAATGTCCCTTTATCGCTCCAGAAGTTGCCGTTGGGGGAGGAGGCCCACAGGTTCATATGGATCTCAAAGGTCGTCGTACCGCTCGTGCCCGGTCCTTCGTAATACAATATCCCCAATCCCTTTTCCTCACCCGGCGATATGTACTCGGAGCAGTTCACCGAAAAAACATCACCCTGGCCTTCCCAATTGAAGCTATAGGCGCTGACGAACACCTCATTGGAGCCTGCGTTCTCAATGAAAAGCTCTATGGTCCCGCCGAACTCCTGGTATACGTTCGTATAGCTCATCGAGGTCTTGAGGTGAACCGAATAGTCCAGTCCGCTGACCGGGCTCGGTTCCATGACAGTATCGTCTATGAAATTGATCGCTGGAGCGGTAAGTTCCCCCTCCTGAAATCCATCGGGGTCCTGAGCTATGCCGCCCAATAAGAAGAATGCCAAGAGCATGATGACGATGGCTATGGCGATCCCCGCCACCGCTGCCGCGCGACCGTTCATGCACGGTGTTTGCACCTTTCGAATATATATCAATTGCCAGTTTAGACAATTATATATTACTGAACACGCCATCACGGCGCCGAGGGGCCGTAGGGTAGCTTGGTCCATCCTTCGGGCTTTGGGAGCCTGAGACTCCGATTCAAATTCGGACGGCCTCACTTTTCATTTCATCATCATAGTGATCTTACCGACTGGAAATGGATCGGGCCGGACCCTGATTTGGGATTAGGCTTATGGCCCTCGGACGATGATATCTCCGTGCGTGTGGTATGTTCCGACGGAGAAGAGGTTTGACAGAGGGCCCTCCCTCTCAATGCTTGTGTCCCAGTTGCGGTCATTCCGAGCCTCATGATCGAGGGAGACCGTGCTCAAGCCTGAAATGTCCTCGATGTGGGACCAGGATGATAGGGAAATGGGGGAGATGAGCAACGCTGACGCACTCCTCAGAAAGGGGGAGCGGGGCGCCATGGTCTCATCCTGGGTCACTGGACTCCTGGCTCTGGGAAAGGGGGCGGGGGGACTTTTAACAGGCTCTCTGGTGCTGATCACCGACGCCGTGCACTCGGCCATCGACGTACTTCCGATCACCGCTTCCTGGCTCGGGCTTAGGGTCTCGCGCCGGAAAGCGGATGAGCGCTTCCCGTACGGATATTACAAGGCCGAATCCATAGCCACCCTCTTCATCTCCCTTTTCATCATCTACGCGGCCATCGAACTTGTCCTCGAAGGCTATTCCCGACTGTTGGAGAGATCGGAGGTGTCCAATCCCCTGCTGGCTGGCGGGGTGGCTTTGATATCCTCGGCCGTGTCCGCTCTGCTGGCCAAGTATCAGAGGAAGGTCGGAGAGGAGATCGGCTCCCAGTCCCTGATCATCAATTCCAGGGACACCTTCATGGATGTGTTCGTATCATTGCTCGTGGTCGCCGCCATCGCCCTGGCCTATTTCGAAGTGCCCTATGTCGAAGGGGGGGCCATCATCGTCATCTCCATAATCATACTAAAGATCGGATTGGAGTCCATCAAGGATGCCGTGTTCACCCTCATGGACATCTCACCGAGCAGAGAGATCGAGGACCGGGTCATCGGGACCATAAGCGGAATAGCTGGTGTAGAGGGGTTCGCGGACCTTAAGCTCCGGAGGTCTGGACCATTCCTCTTTGGGGAGGTCGCAGTCAAGGTAAGGAAACATCTCGATGTGGAGAGGGCTCACGAGATCGCCGGACGCCTGGAGATGGACGTCCGGAAGAACATTGGCCGATTGGAAAGGTTTACCGTGCACATCGAGCCTTGCGATGTTTCGGAGGTGCGCGTGGTGGTGCCGTTGAACAACGACGGAGGCTTGGATTCCATTCCCTCGGATAAGTTCGGAAGGGCCCCCTACTTCGCCCTGGTATCCGTCAATAAGAAGGAGCGTAGGTTGGAGGAATGGACCATCATCGCCAATGATGAAAAGGATCGCGAGCACCGCGCTGGTCTGCATGCGGTGAACACGATCGTGCGGGAGAAGGTCGACGCCCTGATCACCCCCGAGATAGGGGAGATATCGTTCCACGCCCTGCGGGACCAGCTTGTCACCGTCTACAGGTTGGAGGGAGCACGGTTGGAAGAGGTCCTGGAACATTATCTCAACGAAGAACTGGAGAACATCCTGGAACCTGTGAGGGTCGATGAACAGTAGAACCTCGCACACGATGCAAGATACACAGATCAGATCATGATCGTTCACGGATATTGATACCATAGTCCCATTGGTCCTGAGATCACCGCGAACATATTATTAGCTCTCCCGGGCATGGAGGGAGGGTGGACGAGGACCTAGTGGGTAAACCGTTTCCGGACTGGACCATGAAGGACGACATGGGCAGAGAGGTCCGGCTGAGCGATCAGTGGAAGGAGGGGACCGTGCTTCTACTCTTCTTCTCCTCGGCCTTCGGATTCATCTGCAACCTAGAGTTCCTCACTTTCAAAGCGATGCATAAGGTGTTCATAGATGCCAACTGCCGCATCTTCGGCGTGAGCAACAACTCGACCCGCTCGCTCGGTGCGTACAGTGAGAACCTGGGGATACCGTTCCCTTTGCTTTGCGATGAGGGAACCCGTCTCTCCAAACTTCTGGGCACGGTGGAAGCGATCGGGGGCCCCTGGGAAGGGTTCACGCTGCGCTCCGAGTTCATCATCGATCGGAACGGCATCGTACGTTACGTCCACATCCCCCCGGACTCCAATTACGAGCCGGACTACGATACTATACTGGCCGAGGTCAGAAAGCTAGCCTAGGAACTTTTTTAAAATCGGCGTGGAATAAGTTCCCTATGGACAAGGGGCGCGTCCCGAAGATCGGTCAGAAGGTTTTGGACTTCGTATTGCCTGATGACATGGGGCGTTCGGTCCGATTGAGCGAGGAGGCGAGCGAGAGGATCGTCGTTCTGATGTTCTACCCCTCCGATTTCGGTATGATCTGCTCCATTCAAATGGGGGAGCTGCGCGACTCGTACGATCTGATAGAGGAGACAGGGGTACGCCTGCTGCCGATCTCGACCAACAGTGTTAGGTCGCATGCTGCCTGGAAAGAATCCATGCGCCTCCCCTTCCGATTGTTGGCTGACGAGGACGGAACTTTGACCGAGGAATATGGCATGTCATGCGACGACGATGGGTGGTTCAAGAACCGCTCCTGCCGGGGGATCTTCATGGTCGACCGGGACCTGACCGTCCTGTATAGCTGGGTCCCCGAAAGCCCCCACACCGGACCGGACGTACCGGCACTGATCGAAGTAATGCGTTCCTTTTCTACTTAGACCTCGACGAAAGGCGCCCGATATGCAGACGTCCAGAGTCACGATGATAGTCGGAAACGACCTCTCCCGGTATCAGTTCGCAGAGGTGCGCTGGTGAGTCGAGCACCAGCGTCTCATACTCACCTCCTTCACCCGATACGTTCAGACCGTGAGCCTTGGCCAAACGCTCCAGGTCACCCAGAGCCTCTCGGTCAAGCATTTTACCCAACCAGCTCTCCCCGAGCCCCTCGGCAAAGACCCCTACGATCAATATCTTGAGACCGGCCGATATCATGTCTGTAAGCAGCATCGATTGATCCTTCCGCCAAAGGGGAGAGAACACCCTCAGGTCCAGCTGCTCACAGATCCCGTTGATACGGTCCCACTGATAGTCGGAGGCGATGGCCCCGGTGACCACCCCCTCCACACCCAGCCCTGTAAGTGCGTCCCTTAGGGCGGATAGGTCGTCATCCTCCTCACCGCTGGAGGGGACTGCCACCAGGTCCTTTCCCATGGCCCGGGCCATCTCCGGCAGGTGCTCCAGGTTCAGAGTATGGAACACCCATGAATGCGGGTCCCTTGGCATCACCGCCACCAGGCAAACGATCTCGTGTCCAGCCTGCTCCATCAGATACGCGGCATAGGTAGAATCCTTACCGCCAGAGAATAGACAGGCCAAACGCATGTCCGGGCAATCGTTTCGGGGGATTTAACCGCTTCCGCCGGGGAAGGATTGAAATCAATTTCCTGCCATACCTCATACGATACGAACATGCCACTTCACTGCCCGCGTTGCAAGAAAAATATAGACAAGGCCAGGATCGATGAGATCGACACCTTACTGATGAACACGTTCCAGAACGATTCCCTTAGACGGGGGAAATGCCCGGTGTGCGGCACCCCGCTAATCGATACGGACCCGGAGGTGGAGAAATGAGGATAGATGAGATCAGTTCGATCGCTTTCGCCAAGGCCATGGAAGCCGACCCGATCGTGTTCCTACCCATTGGGGCCTGTGAGGCCCATGGACCGCACCTACCGCTGGGAACTGACACCTTCCAGCCGGATGAGATGGTCACCCAGGTAGCCAATAGGGTCGGTGGCTTGGTGGCCCCCACCATCAACTACGGGCAGCATTCCTCCACGCTCAATATGCCAGGGACCATATCTCTGACCTTCGACACCCTGCGTTCCCTTGTCAAGGATATTTTAGAATCCCTGCACCGTAACAAGGTACACAAGGTGGTGGTCCTCACTGGCCATTTCGGTTCGGTGCACAGGATCGCGATCAAATTGGCCTGTGAGCACGCCACCCAGCATCTGGGCATGAAGGTCATGATGCTTAGCGATTACCAGCTCGCATTGCACCTGGAGAAGGAGATATGCCAGGGTTTGGAAGATGGTCATGGCGGACTTCTGGAAACGTCACGCATCATGGACATACGTCCCGACCTAGTGGCCAAGGAAAGATCGTGCGGTGAGTTCGTGGACATCGGTTACCTGATCGTTTCAGATCCAGAGCGCTGCTTCCCAAAAGGGTTCTCGGGGGACGCGGGTCTGGCCTCAGAAGAGAAGGGGAGGCGCATCAACACATACATAGTGGACACCCTTACCGAACTGGTGCGAACGAACTTCGAGGGTTAGGATGAGCGATAAGAAGCGATTGGCGGCGGAAAAGGCCGTGGAAATGGTGCAGGACGGTATGAAGGTGGGATTGGGGACCGGAAGCACGGCCTATTTCGCCATCGAGGCCATAGGCCGGTTGGTGAAGGACGGGTATCATCTGATAGCTGTGCCAACATCGCTCGCCAGCGAGAAGCAGGCTCGAGAGCTGAACATCCCCCTCGCAACACTGGAGGAGGTCGGGACCTTGGACTTGACCATCGACGGGGCGGATGAGGTGGATGGGAATCTGGACCTCGTGAAGGGAATGGGAGGAGCTTTACTTAGAGAGAAGATAGTTGCTCATTCCACGCGCGCCCTGGTGATCGTGGTGGACGATTCCAAATTAGTTCGGGACCTAGGGACGAAGTTCCCCCTACCCGTAGAGGTTGTGAAATTCTCTCATGGTCGCACGCGCCTTTACATGGAGGAGCTAGGCTGCAATGCGGAGCTGCGCGGTGGAAGTGAACCTTTCATCACCGACAATGGCAATTACATCTATCATCTGCATTTCGAACGAGGCATTCGTGACCCATACGAGATGCAGAAAAAACTAAAGAATATCCCTGGGGTCGTAGAGACCGGGCTGTTCCTGAAGATGACCAAAAAAGTTATTGTAGCTTCGGACCAGGGTATTAGAGTGATGGAAAGGGTTTGATCAGGGGTTCAGACAGAGCGCTTTGAGCTGATCGGTGTTCTTTTCGATGGACTCCATGCGCTTCCGTTCTTCCTTCTCCAACGTCTCTATGATTTTGTCGAAGGGGATGGCCAGCTTATACGCATGGACCGGTCGGCCCTTGCCTTCCTTCTTGATGTCCCGTTTGATCACCCACTTCCTGCGGCGTAGTTCCTGCATAGCAATAGAGACCTCAGGTTGTCTCAGTGCGGTCATGATCTCTATTTCGACAGATGTCGTTTCCTCTTTCTTGCGTAAAAACGCCAATGTCTTTGCTACATTTTTAGGCATTCCAGTATTAACTAACAGTTCTACCAGCGATTCGTCCTTCTTACTGAAGCCTTTGTCGGCCATATTTTTTACACCCTTTTATCATTTATAAATACATATCAATTATTATTTAGTTGATATATATTCTTTTCTATTTCCAGTTTTATTAATATTGCTGGCCAATTACTGGCATGCTCCATATTACTTCAATTGAAATAAAATGGCATTCAGCATATATTTTGTAGGATTTATCTGAAGACATGGAGTTATATTATAATCTTTCGTAAGATATATGTTGTTCTCATGAACCCATTCTATAACGGACCTCTCCCTATTTATTATTATATATAATATATTATTATATTAACCATTTTAGCTGGAATGGTGAACTTAGATGATAATTAATACCGATCATGCAAATGTGTTCAGCAATTGACGATTGTAAAAATAGCAAAAGTCTTAATGTCAGTGATTCTTAACCAGCATATTCGAGCACAGTTTTCTTTATGCTAAGGGTTTAAATATTGAATGAGTATTTAGGCAATTTTGCTCCAAAGGGATGAATTTAATGAAGATGCCTAGGTCCATTAAGACTTACTGTCCATCCTGCAAGACTCACACCGACCATGAGGTCGAGAGAGTTAAGAAGAGAAAGGCCAGCGAGATGAAGTGGGGTCAGAGAAGATTCCGTAGGGCTACCGCCGGTTATGGCGGGTTCCCCAGGCCAAAGCCTGAGGGCCGTGAGAAGCCAACCAAGAGAATCTCTCTGAGATACCGCTGTAAGAAGTGCAAAAAAGCCCATCAGAAGAGATGCTTCAGGGCTAAAAAGTTCGAGCTGACGGAGTGACGCTAATGCCAACCACCGGTAAGTTCATAAAAGTCAAATGTCAAGATTGCGGAAATGAGCAGATCACATTCAAAAAGCCGGCCATGAACGTGGCCTGCGCCGTGTGCGGCTCTACCTTGATCAAATCCCGAGGAGGCGAGGGAGAGATCAAAGGAGAGCTGCTTGAGGTGGTCGACTAATGGCGAGGGTCAGCGGGTTCCCTGAAGAAGGGGAACTCGTGGTCTGCACCGTTCAGAGCGTCAAGAACTTCGGAGCGTTCGTAACGCTCGACGAGTACGGCGAAAAGGAAGGTTTCATACATGTACGTGATGTGGCCACCGGCTGGGTCAAGTACATACGCGACTATGTTCGCGAGGGCCAGAAGGTCGTATGTAAAGTTCTCGGTGTAGATTCCTCTAAGGGACACATTGATCTCTCGCTGAAATCGGTGAACGAACATCAGCGGCGGGAGAAAGTTCAGCAATGGAAGAATGAGACCAAGGCGGAAAAGTTGCTAGAGATAGTCGCGACCCGTCTTGAAAAGACATTGGACCAATGCTGGGAAGAGTTCGGCTACGATCTGGTGGACAAGTTCGAAACGCTCTACGGCGCGTTCGAGGGCTGTGCCATCGACGACAATGCCATGGAAGAGATGGAACTCTCCGGCGACTGGACAACTGCATTCGTAGAAGTGGCCAAGGAGAACGTCACACCACCTTTCGTGCAGATCTCAGGTATTTTGGAACTCCGTTCTCCCGCCCCCGACGGCGTGGAAATCATCAAGGGCGCCTTGAAAAAGGGGCTTGAAGCAGCGGAAGAGGAATTGGATATCCAATATATTGGTGCGCCCCGATACAGATTGGTCATGACGGCCCCCGACTACAAGACAGCGGAAGAGGCTATGAAGATAGTCACTAACATCGTCATTTCCGAAATAAAGGAATCAGGCGGGGATGGTTCGTTCCACAGGGAGAACAAGTGACGGCGTCCCTTCAATAATAATTTATCAATAGGTACGTCTTATCGGAATTTGAAAGGGATAGGACAATGAAGACCACTCTCAGAAAATGTGACAAGTGCCTTGGATATACCCTCAAGGACATTTGTCCCATATGTGGTTCGAAAACCTCCACGCCGATCCCTTCCCGATTCTCTCCTGACGATAGATATGGAGAGTATCGTCGGAAGGCTCGCCAAGAATAGGGTGATTGAGATGGATAGCGTTATAATTGTTATGCATGAGCGTCCCGAGCTGAATGCCCCCATATTGATCGAGGGACTACCAGGTGTGGGCAACGTAGGCAAGCTCGCGGCCGAACATTTGGTGGAACAGGTCAAGGCTACCAAGTTCGCAGATATTTTCTCCAAGCACTTCCCGCCACAGGTGTTGCTGGACGATGATGGGGTCATCCGCCTGGTCAACAACGAACTGCATTACTATAGAGGAGAAGGAAATCGGCCAGACATAATAATAATGACCGGCGATTACCAAGGCATGACACCGGACGGCCAGTATGAGCTCTCCCACCACGCGATAGAGACCGCCAAGGACCTAGGGGTCAGCCGGATCTACACTCTGGGCGGATATGGTGTGGGTAAGATGGTCGAAAAGCCCCGTGTCCTAGGCGCTGTCACCGATATCGAACTGGCGGAAGAGATGACCAAGCACGGAGTGATCTTCTCCAAGGGAGAGCCGGGCAGCGGAATCGTTGGAGCATCAGGCCTGATGCTAGGGCTGGGAAAGATAGCCGGGATAGATGCGGTGTGCCTGATGGGCGAGACCTCCGGTTACTTCGTGGACCCCAAGGGTGCCGAGGCGGTTCTTAAGGTGCTCATGTCCCTGCTCAACATCGAGATCGACCTGACCGCCCTGACCGACAAAGCCGAGCAGATCGATCTCATCGCCAGTAAATTGAAGGAAGCAGAGGTCGCCGAACCGCCTAAGCGTGAGGACTTGGGATATATCGGTTAAGCTTAAACACATTTTTTTTAAAAAAAAAGATAAGAGGGGAGGTTTCTGGGGGGAACCTCGGGCCTGACTAGGTGCATCCCATCCCTTCCTAACAGGCTATTTCCTCAAATACCGCTCTTCGTAGGCCTCCATCTCAGCCATTATCTTCTCGGCCTCCTCCATCCTTTTCAGTTTGTCGGTGACCAGATCGAGCCTGGCATAGATGAAGTCCCTGATGGCAGCCCTTATCGCTTCTGATCTGGAGGGGAAATCGTCTACCTGTACAAGGAAATCCAGGGCTCGGATATGCCTTGAAGGTATTCTCAGTGTGACCTTCTCCAGGTCGCCTTCTTCCATCGATACTTCCTGACATAGGGGTCGGTTAGACCTCTTTTGTCTGACAATACAATGTCGTGATCCATATATAATGCTTTTTTACAAAATGGTGACCAATAATAACGACCAGACAATGATTTTTGTCATCTTTGATGTTAAGCGCGCATAATAATTGATAAATACGGTATCTGTAATATGGAGCCTGAACCCGACTTAGCTCAGTCTGGCTAGAGCGGCTGACTGTAGTGGGATCCCGGCATGCCGGTCCTCAGCCGCCGATATCAGCAGGTGCCCGGTTCAAATCCGGGAGTCGGGACCACTTTTTCCCCCTTCACCGTTTTGACAGCTGGCCCATGGCCTTCTGTCCATCCTTGATGACCCCTCCCACGTCCAACGTCAATGACCGTCGGTCCTTCACCACGACCTTACCGCCGCATAGAACGGTAATTACATCGCCACGAGTACCGGCGAAGACCAGGTTCGACACTGCATTATCCAGGCTAAGCGGCCTTAACCCAGGGGACCGGGAGTCCATGATGACCAGGTCCGCCCTCTTTCCCACTTCGATCGAACCGATATCCGCCTCCATCCCTAATGACCGAGCGGCGTTGACGGTACAGAAGTCAAGCGCCTGCTGAGCAGTGACAATGGTTGGATCCCAGCGGCTGGACTTCTGCAACAACGACAGTGTCTTCATCTCACCGAACATGTCCAAGGAGTTGTTGGTCGTGGACCCGTCTGTCCCCAATGTCACGTTCACCCCTTCGCGGAGCATCTCCGGAATTGGGGCCACCCCGCCCGTTGCCAGCTTCATGTTGGACACTGGACAGGTGGATATGGATGCGTGGGCGCGGCCGAGCGCACGTACCTCGTTGATGGTCAGCCAGGCGGCGTGAGCTGCCAGGCATCGTTCGTTGAGGAAACCGATAGATCCCAGCCAATCGGTCGGCCGCATCCCGGTCTTGGCCTTGTGATCGTAGACCTCCTTCCTCGTTTCGGACAGATGGAAGGTCATAAGGGCACCGGTGAGATCGGAGAACTCCCTGGACCTCATGAAGGTCTCCTCCGAGCACACATAGACGCCTTGCAGCCCTATTCCAGGGATGATGCTATCATCTTCTGCGTATTGGTCATGAAAGCGCTTGCAGTTATCCAGAGGCAGCCCCTGTTGGGTGGTATATTCCTGATCAAGCACCGCCCAGCAAAGCACCCCTCTCATCCCGACCTCCTTGACCGCCTTGGCCACAATATCCTGGGAATAGTAAAGATCGACGAATGTGGTTGTTCCGCCCAACAGCATCTCCATGCAGCCCAAGCGTGATCCGGCAAGAAGGTCCTCCTGATGACGGTCGGAATCGATGGCGAACACCCGCTCTAGGAATTTGGGGAACGGCAGATCATCGGCCAACCCTTTCATGACCGTCATAGCAACATGGGCGTGGGTGTTTATCAGGCCTGGAAGTACCGGCGCCCCATCGGCGTCTATTATCTGGTCGGCCCCTCCCTTTACGACCCCCGCCTCGGTGATGATGCCTCCTTCGACCAACACGTCCCCCTGGAACACACGCCGCTCGGGGTCCTGGGTGACGATGACCCCATTCTTGATCAGAACACTGTTGACCATCGACTGTGGAACAACATCTCCCGATAATAATTATATGCAGTGGAAGGGCAAGATTGATGGCCCATGACCGTATGTGGAGTTTACATTGTTATTGTAAATGTAACAGGGGTGGGACCACGACAAAATTGATCTTTCTAGGCACTGGCGGTGGACGATTCTCAACCATATACCAGATAAGGGCCACCGGAGGTCTTTATGTCATGGACGATCTGAACATGCACATCGACCCTGGTCCGTCAGCGGCCCACCAGATGCATCGTATGAAGCTAGATCCAGCCAGAACGGAAGCCGTCCTCATATCCCATTGCCATCCTGACCATTACACCGACGCTGAAGTGATGATCGAGGGCATGTCCCGTGGCGGGCTAAAAAAGCGGGGGACACTATTGGCTAGCCGTTCGGTCCTGGAAGGTCATCAACTTCACGGACCGGCAGTTTCAAAATATCACCGCTCTCTGCTAAACCGCATCGAGATGGCCGAGGCTGGAGGAGAAGTGAGATTGAACGACATGCGCATTCGGTTCACTCCCACCAAGCATAGCGATCCCACAGGCGTTGGCTTCGCCATGGAGACAAGAGAAGGACTGGTCTCGTACGTGAGCGATACCGAGCTTGACCACCAAGTGCTAAAACACCAGGAAGGGAGCCGCGTGCTGATCCTGCCACTAACTAGACCGTGGGGAGCTCGTATCCCGAACCATCTTTGCACCGAGGACGCCCTGGATATGGTAAGGGAAATAAGGCCTGAGATGGCCATATTGACCCATTTTGGCGCTAAGCTCATTCATGCCGGGGCAGAAAAGCAAGCGGCTATGATAGAGAAGGAGACAGGAGTCCGAACAGTAGCTGCGGAAGACCTGATGACAGTACATCTGGGTAAGATCATCCGAGTAAAAAAAAATTGAAAGATTCGGACACTTTTTGGTAATCTTCTTATAGTAGTGCTTACATAGAATAGTTTGCAGCGCAATGGGTCGGTGGCTTATCCCCTTTTCAGTTTCGAATCCCCAACTAACCGGCCTGCTGCGTTCTTTCTTCCCCAAAAAAGATAATCCATTCCCCCCATGCCCAAGCGATGTCCTTGGAAGAAGAACTGATACGCCAACTTAGACCAAGCACAGAGGTCGAGGAAAGATTGGATAAGGCGGTCAGGGAACTGGTTCGACGAACAGAAGCATCCATATCCCTAACGGGATTGCCGTTGGAGACCATTCTAGTAGGCTCAGTGGCTAAGGGAACTTATGTCGGAACCCCGGACATCGATCTCTTCGTACAGTTCCCCGTGGACGTTGAGCGTAGGGAGCTAGAGCACTTGGGCCTCCGTATTGGACAAGAAGTACTGGGAGGGGAGAGAAGATACGCGGAGCACCCATACACCCGTGGGACCTTCCAGGGTTTCGAAGTGGACCTGGTCCCTTGCTACAAGGTTGCCGATGCCGGACAGCTACGTTCAGCGGTGGACCGTACACCGTTCCATACCCATTATGTCCTGGAGCGCCTCGTGGAAGGACAGCGTGATCATGTACGCCTATTGAAAAAATTCTTCAAAGGCGTTGGTGTTTATGGCGCGGAAGCCCGGGTCCATGGTTTCTCGGGATATCTTACCGAATTGCTCATTTTGACGTTCAAAGACTTTTCTGGAGTGGTGAAGGCTGCGTTGGATTGGCGTCCAGGTCTGATCTTGGATGTCGATGGAACAGTCAACGGCGGCGGGACCGGCCCATTGACCTTTGCCGACCCGGTGGATGCGAAACGCAATGTGTCTTCCGCCCTTTCGTTGGATAGCTTCTGCTTGTTCATTCACGCCTGCCGGGAATATTACGCTTCTCCGGACGCTCGCTTCTTCTTTCCCCGGGAAAGAGCACCGTGGCCTATGCATGATGTCGAAAGGACATTCACGGCACGAGGAACCCATCCCCTAGTGATAGTGCTGAACCGCCCTGACCTGGTCGATGACAACCTCTTCCCTCAGCTCCAACGTAGCGCCCTGGGCCTACGAAAGCTCCTGGAAGCCCACGAGTTCAAGGTCATGGACCATTCGTATGCGGTAGGGGAGGATGTGCGTATTGCCTTCGAGCTGGAAAGGGATGCATTACCAGTCGGACGACTGCACCAAGGCCCTCCGGCCTGGACCGCTAATGCCGATGAGTTTCTGGCCAAATGGCGCGAGAATGGATTGAGCCAACCGTTCTTGAGCGAGGGGCGATGGGTGGTTTACGTTCAACGGGAGTTCTGTGACCCCGCCGCCTTGATCGAACAAAAGGGCAGCGAGGCTGCCTTGGGCAACGACTTCCGATCCTTGGACGGCATGCACTGCTGCTATGGGCTGGAGGTGTATCGGACAGGAAACCTTCCGGTATTGTCAAAATTAATAGATAAAAGAGAGAATTGGAGGGTTTAGACCACCAATATACTTCGCTGAAGTGTTTCAACGTTGCCAGCATCGTCCGTGGCGGTGATCACGAAGTTGTAGGTGGCCGTTTGAGTAAAGGTCATCGTATGTTCCCAACGACCATCCTCTCCTATCGTCATATTCCAACTTTGCGGCGTATCACCTAACAATTTGAACTGCACCGAGTTCAGGTTGCCGTTGTCCATCGCGGTGATGTTGAAGGTCACCGATGCGTTCAAGGGCACGTTGTTGAAGTTGGTCAGCTGACTGTCGCCCGCCCATATTTGAAGGTCGTTGAGCTGCGGATCGATGGCGTCCCCAAACGGAGGGTTCAGTAAAATTATCCAGATGCCCAGTGCGAGGAAGAAGAACATTATACCGTTTCCGATCCAGGTCTTGTTCTCAATGGTGCTGATATTGATTGGTAATGCCTTGAATATGTATCTCAGGGTAAAAGCGCCAACGATTATCAACATCAACCCCAATGTCACGCTGATCCCAGTGGTCAAGTACGCCACTGCACCGAACAGGACAGCGAAAACCGCAGTGAACAAAACGGCCTTGGTTCCAGACAGGTCCTTCTCCAAGAACTCCCTCTCGTTGAAGTCAGGAGCTATGAATGTATACTCCTCTTTGACCTCTGGCTCCTTTTTTTTCTTCTGGGCCATGATTCCCCTTATCGTAACTCAGTAATAAATCCTTTTGATATGCAGGAAGCTGCACTGTAATAACTAACAATTAAAGGATGGGTGACCATCCTGCTATTGGTCGGAACACTTTCGACCATCCCCCAAACATCTTTTTAATATACTCATGGATAAGGAAGGATAGGTGTAGTTATGGCTAGCGTCAACATTGAAGAGTTGCCTGGAGTAGGACCTGCAACTGCCGAAAAACTGAGAGAAGCGGGATATACCAATCTGATGACCATAGCAGTGGAATCGCCCAAGACCTTGGCCGATGCCTGCGATATCGGAGAGGCCACCGCCTTGAAGATCATTGATGCTGCCAAGAGGGCCGCCGATGTCGGTGGTTTCGAGCCGGGGGACGTGATTTTAGAGCGGCGGCGAAATCTTAGTCGTTTAACCACCGGCTCCAAAGCATTCGACGAACTACTGGGTAACGGTCTGGAATCCCAATCCATTGTAGAGTTTTACGGTGAGTTCGGCAGTGGAAAGACCCAGATATGCTTCCAATTGGCGGTCAACGCCACATTGCCCGTAGAAAAGGGTGGTTTGGACGGAGACGTGGTCATAATCGATACCGAGAACACCTTCCGTCCGGAGAGGATCGTTCAGATGGCCACTGCTCTGGACCTCGATCCCGAAGCGGTACTGAAGCGCATTCACGTGGCCCGCGCTTACAATTCCTCCCACCAGATGCTTCTTGTGGAGAAGGCGGCGGATATTTGCAAGATGTATCCCATACGCCTGATGATCGTTGACTCGCTTACCGCCCACTTCCGAGCAGAGTTCGTAGGAAGGGGGACCCTGGCTGAGAGGCAGGGACTGTTGAACAAGCATATGCACGAGCTGTTGGCCTTCGCTGAGGTCAACAATTCTGTCATCGCCGTCACCAACCAGGTCTCTTCCAAACCTGACGCGTTCTTTGGCGACCCGACCAGGCCCGTAGGAGGGCATATCGTGGGTCACGCCTCCACATATCGGTTATACCTGAGGAAGAGCAAGGGAACAAGGCGCATCGCCCGATTGATCGACTCCCCCGACCGTCCTGAGGCCGAAGTGGTCTTCAACGTGACCGAGGAAGGCGTCAGGGACTGATCGGCCAACATGCCCCGGCAACCGGTCCTGTTTGAGCTTTCGGGTGAACATCCTACACTGCCCCAGGCCGAGGCCTTGGCCTGTCTGGGAGCAGAATCACCCGGTTTCCGTCAAATAGGTTCGGGGCCTGGTTTTCTATTGGTCGAGTGCCAACCTGAACATTTACCATCTGTCGCCGACCGATTGGCGTTGACCCACCGCATAGGTCAATACATGGGAAGCTCGTCATTGGAACGGTTGGAGGAGACCGCGGTCGAGCTTCCTTTACCAAGCGGCAGCCTGTGCATCCGTATAAAAAAAGTAGAAGGTCAGTACCCTGAGGTGGACACCTTCGAACTGGTGAAAAAGCTCGGGCACGCGCTCTCCAAAGAGCATCCTATCGATCTGACCTCACCTGATCTGAACTTAAGGGTCCTGCTTTCCGATCGGGTACATTTTTTCCTTGGTCAGTTCGAGATCGATCGTAAACAGTTTGACCGGCGAAAGGTGGCAGAGCGTCCTTACTTTTCCCCGATATCACTGCATCCTCGATTCGCTCGGGCTTTGGTGAACCTTACAGGAGTGCATCGGGGAGAGACCGTACTGGACCCTTTTTGCGGGACGGGCGGAATCGTACTGGAAGCCGCCCTCCTAGGAATGAAGGCCATAGGCTCGGACATTGACCCTTTGATGGTAGATGGTTGCCGACGCAATCTGGAACATTTCGGTGTTAGCGGAGCGGTGGTAGAGGTCTCCGACATCGGCGATATCCATCAAAAATTTGGAGACGTCAACGCCGTTGCCACCGATCCCCCCTATGGACGGGCTGCAAGCACGAATAAAGAGGAGATAAATGGTCTCTACGATAGGGGGCTCATAGCAATGGCCGAGTCACTGGTCCCTGGGGGCCGATTAGGCTTGGTGCTCCCCCGAGAGATCGCCGCGGAAGGGTTGGAACTGATGCAAGTTCACAGGCAGCGGGTACACCGCTCCCTGACAAGATATTACCACCTGTTCACTCGACCCTTACAATGAAGGTCTGATCAACCCTCAGATAGGTCGTCCCTTGCGCCGTCAGTGATACGGTCTTCACCAATAGCTCCCGGGAAATGTTATCTTCCCCCATGGGAACTGTGACCTTCAATACGACCACCGTACCGTTCTCGTATGGAATGGCAAGGTCCAGCAGATCCGTGGAATTGTCCTCTGTATGACCTTGCAGATACAACGAGGCACTCCAATCGTTGGGCACCTGCATGACATCCATCGTAATATTGAGGTTAGTGTTGCCAGTGTTGTTGATGTACATTATGAAGTAGATCGAGGAACCTGCCATGATGGTGGTCTCGTTCCCTCCGGGAACATCCATAGTGAAAGAGTGGTCAGGGGTGATCTCCATCAAGGGTATGGGGGAGAAGGTGATCAGCAATATCGCCAATGTCAGGGCGCCTATGGCCTTCCCTTTCCCGTTCAGCTTGGACACGTCGTTCAAGGGGGCGGGGTGCTTGAGCCCCAGGAATACGATGAGCAGGGCGAAGATCAGCCAACCTGTGTAGAAAAGGCCCAGAACAAGGAGCATGGCCACCGTGGCATAGCTCAGGTACTTGGACTTGTCACCTAACAGACCGCGCGCTATATGCCCACCGTCCAGCTGTCCGGCCGGCAACAGATTGATCGCCGTTACCAAGAAACCTACCCAGGCGGCGAAGGCCGTGGGGTGCAGGGAAACATTCTCTGCCAGAGGGATGAAAAGAGCCAGCAGGGCGTATAGCGGTTGTATCATTATGGAGATCGCGCCTTCATCTCCGATCATGCCGCTGGAGGGAGTTCCGAGCGAGGTCAACCACAATCCTATCAGCGTCACCGGGATCGTGACTAACAGGCCTCCCAATGGACCGGCCGCGCCGATGTCCACTAGTGAACGACGGTCTGGAATGGGGTCCCTCATGGATATGAACGCCCCGAAGGTACCGAGCGGCGGTATCGAGGGAATGAAGAACGGCAAGGATGCGGCCACACCATGCCTCTTGGCCGCTAGGTAATGGCACACCTCGTGCGTTCCGAGAATGGCCATAAGGGGCAAGGCAAAGAACAGTCCTCCCCAAAAGAAGTTGTCCAAACGCATCAGGTCATTGTTGCCATCGTAACTTGCCCAAAGAACAGCCCCGGCGAAGATGGTTGTGATCAGTGTAATGGCCAATAAGATACCGTTGACCCAGAGACCGCGGGTCTTTTGGTCAGGCCGTTTGACCACATTGATGGTGTACTCCCCACCCTGGTACTTGAGCACCGGGATCAAGCGTTTTTCCTTGAACTCCGAACGTAGCTTGTTGAAGTTCTTCTCCAGCATCTGCAGGTCCGGAGAGATGTAGAAGGAGAGGGCTTCGTAACTGACCTTTACATCATAGATCGAGAAATACTTGGAAACGGCGGCTTTGATCGATTCCACTTCGGCCGCTGGTTCGGGTGAAGCCATGGAAGCCCTATTTCAAGAAGGATTATTACTATATTTTGTTGCTAAAAGACGGGGTCAATATAATGGATTTTGTGCCTGGACCCCCGCTAAATCTTTATTAGAGATATGTCGATGTTCGCTTGTGATTCCGTTATTTCAGCTCTTCCGGACCGGCAACGTCGTTATGGGGGTGCTCGGACTGTTGATGGGAGTGCTCATTGCTGCTGGAACAGGAATACTAGATCATTGGATGCCTATCGCCTGGGCCTCGCTGGCAGTATTCACATTCATAGCTGGTGGTAATTCCCTGAACGATTACACAGATCGCAATGTGGATAAACTAGCTCACCCGGAACGGCCGCTTCCCTCTGGAAGGATGACCCCGAAACAGGTGCTTAATATTTCCATCGCCTGCTTTCTCATCTCTTTCTTTGCATCATTGGCTTTGAACTTGGAATCCACGATCATTGTTATCCTGGCGATCGTACTCATGCTCACATACGAGGTGCGATTGAAAAAGGACGCCCTTACCGGTAACTTGGAGATCGCCTTGCTGACGGGAATGCTGTTCCTGCTAGGCGGGGCTATCGTCGGTATGATGGAACGCACATACATAATCGCCTTACTGGCATTCCTGGCAATTCTGGGCAGGGAGATCATTAAGGACATCGAGGACATGGAAGGGGACTTCGACCGGTTGACACTTCCCAAGAAGATAGGGGCGAGGAACGCCGGGTATCTGGCCAGCGCGTTTTTCCTGATCGCCGTAGGCCTGAGCCCACTCCCGTATTTGGACGGTATTTTCGGCATCTGGTACCTGGGCGGGGTATTGTTCGCCGATGCAACGTTTATATATTGCTCCATAGTTCATTTTCGAAACCCGACAAAAGGACAGAAGATGGCTAAATACGGCATGCTATTGGCCCTGCTGGCCTTCTTAGTAGGGGGATTACTGTGAACGTCAAGGAATACATCATAGAGAAGGTGAAGAAGGGGACCATGCACATGACCTTGCTGGACCCGGCGAAGCAAAGTCCGGAACGGGCCGCTGAGATGGCCACCATCGCTGCGGGGATGGACACCGATGCCATCATGGTCGGAGGCTCCACCGGCGTGACCAGCGAGAACCTGGACGCCACGATACTGGCCATCAAGGAGAAGGTTTCGCTGCCTGTGATATACTTTCCCTCCGGAGCTCACGCCCTGTCTCAACACGCCGATGCCATGTACTTCATGAGCATGCTTAACAGCCTCAGCGTGAACCACGTCATAGGGGAGCAGATGAAAGGCGCCCCCATCATCAAGAAGCTAGGCGTTCCGACGTTGTCCATGGGTTATATTATCATAGAACCAGGGATGAAGGTTGGAGAGGTTGGAAAAGCCAAGCTCATTCCTAGGAACGACCTCAAGACCGCCGCGGCCTTTGCCCTGGCCGCAGAGTACTTGGGCATGGAGTTTGTCTATCTCGAGGCTGGCAGCGGCGCTCCAGAACCGGTGTCCTCAGAAATGATCACCGCGGTGAAGAAGTCAATTTCCGTTCCCTTGTTGATCGGTGGCGGCATTCGTGACGCTAAAACGGCCGAACGGGTGCGCTTGGCCGGAGCGGACATCGTGGTAACCGGAACTGTGGTTGAGAACGGTGAGCTGGGCGAGGACCTTAAGAAACTGATCCACGCGGCTAAGGGGATCGCCTGAATATTTTACACTAACGAGAAAAGTAGCTGGTGCATTCGGGTGTCCGTGGTCAGCTCGGGATGGAATGATAAAGCCAGCAGATTATCTTGTCGAGCCATTACCGCCTCACCTTGATGTCTGGAAAGCACCTGGCAGTCACCCCAGACCTTGGTGATCAAAGGAGCGCGTATGAAAATTCCAGGGAAGGGAGATCCTGATCCGTTTACCATTAACGGTGCCTCGAACGATTCCCGTTGCCGGCCGAAGGCGTTGCGGTCCACCGCCATATCCATCAAAGATAGAAGTTCGGTCCCGGTCTTTTCCGCCTGCTCACCTCCCTCCTTGGCCAGCAGAACACAGCCGGCGCATGTGCCCATTATAGGCGTGCCGTTCCGACCCATGTCGACTATTTCGTCGAAGAGTTGGAACTTACGTAAAAGCTTGGAGATGGTAGTGCTCTCCCCACCCGGGATGATGAGACAATCGATCGATCTAATATCGTCCAATCGCCGTACGGCAATGGCCTGCCCTTTTTTCCCCAATTCGTCCAATGCGATCTGGGACATGTGCAGGTGTTCGGGAACGGCACCCTGAACGGATATGACCCCCACCTTCATCAACAGGCCGATTCGAGGAATGATAGATAATCCTTGTTATGCCAAAGGTCTGCATTGGAGAATATTCTCTTTCGAACGCGCGTTCATCAAAATGATCATGAACTTGTACTCGACCATCTCGAAAAATAAGATGAGGGAACAGG
Organism: Methanomassiliicoccales archaeon; assembly: GCA_035527755.1. NCBI lineage: Archaea > Methanobacteriati > Thermoplasmatota > Thermoplasmata > Methanomassiliicoccales > Methanomassiliicoccales archaeon. The sequence continues at coordinate 32,338 of DATKZX010000006.1, forward strand.
TCCCTCGATATCTGATACCTGGAATTTTCGTTCAATTATTATTCTTTACCACTGACTCCCTTCTTGAGCCCTTTCCCGACACCTTTTGCTGCGCCCCAGCCTTTCTTTAGTCCCTTTCCAACAACTTCCCCGCTCTTTTCGGCGGTCTCTTCGATCTTGCCTTTATTTTCTTCAGACATAATGATCCTTATTTTATTCCCCTGCCGAGTATATTAGATTTTAGGGGATCGTGAATGAGATCGTGATTTGAGAAAAACTATTGCTCGATCGCGTTCTAACCGTCGAATCTCCGTCTCTTGTCCACAATTGGCTTCATCTTGGGGGTGAAATCATTGGAGACCTCCTTCATCTCCACCTCGATGGGATCCAGTAGGTCATTTTCCAGACCGGTCTTGATCTCCTCCAAGGCCAGAATTGCCTCCAGCACGTTCACCTTGCCTTCCTCCATGTCCCCGTTGAACTCCACTGTAAAATGAAGACGGTCCCTGAAGGAGGGCTTATCGAGCACCAACTGGTAGTTGAGCACCCCGCGGACATTCATTATGGCCTCATCGAACAGCACCGGGAAAATATGCTTTCCCAGACCGATCTTCGTCGCTGAGTCCCGGCGCCCCTTGGGTTTGCCGATCTTACCTATGGTGACGTGACCGCATTCGCATGGCGGTTCGATGTAGTGCGATATATCGTAGGAACGGTAACGCAATAGGGGTGAGCCTTGGAAGCTCAGGGAGGTCCATACCAATTCTCCTTCCTTGCCCGGTGGAAGGCGTTTCCCGGTGTCTGGGTCAATGACCTCCACCATGAAATCGGCCTCATTGATGTGCAATCCCGTTTGTTCCTGACACTCGATCGTGGTGGCCAACCCCATCTCGGTCATGCCATACTGGCTTAGGCATTTGCACCCCCAGGCCCCTTCCATCTCCCGCCGCACGGCCTCGGAGAGCGGCTCGGAGGAGCAGATGATGGCCTTGACGCCCAAAGAACGGAGGTCGTACTTCTCCCGGGCGAGGACCGTGATCCGATAAATGAAGGAGGTGAGACCGATTATTACCCGGGCCTGATTCTCCTTCATGACCCTCATCTGCTCATCGACGTCCACCTCGGAACATACCACCGATTTCAGGCCGGCCACTTTGCAAGCCCCCTCGAGCATCAAACTAGGGTCCCAGGCCACCACCGCCGGGAACATTATGTGGAGGGTCTCGTTGCTCCGCAGCCCGGCGGAACGCAGGGCCGCGGCAATGGAGTCGATGATGTTCAGAAGATCGTCACGGGTGTAGAACAGGCGTTTGTTCTTTCCGGACGTTCCAGAAGTCGAGAAGGTGCGGGCGATCTTGCTTTGTGATTGGCATAGGAAGAGGAACGGTTCCTCGGCCAGATCGTCCGGTTCGGTCAATGGCACCTTGTTCAGGTCATCCATTGTCCTGATCGCCTCGGGGACCACGCCGGCCTCACCGTACTTCTTCTGATAGTAGTAGCTGTTCTGCATCACATAGGCCAACTGTTTGCGGAATCGATACAGCTGGTACTCTTCGAAGATCTTCCGATCTATCTCATCCAATGAACTTCTGCCCAATGCCTTTCTGAACTCCGGGTCCTGCTTGAAGGTGTTTCGCACCTTCAGCTCAACCCAGTCGTGCAAAGGGTTCTCAACGCCTTCTGCCACTTTCCGGGAGGAGAGCTTGGTACGGGCGTAGGCGATGGTGATGCGGCTCTTGATGCTCATCTCCGACTACATGTCCTAATGAGCATATATTTGTTTCAAACCGCAGGGCTATTAAATTAAAAAGGACATCCCTGGGTCATGCCGGACAAGGAGCGGGTGAGGCAGGCCAGAGAGTTCCGTTCACTGCTGAATCTAGGGACCTACCCCATAGGGGTCAAGCTGTTCGAGAAGGCCTCCGACGCTCTGGCGGTTCGGGGTGCGCGCAACCTGCGTTCGACGGCCACCTGCCATATGGCGGCCCTGGCTCGACATTATCGAGAAGATGGTGTATGCGTATCCACCACCCACGGTTTGAAGTGTCTATGGGGCCTGTCCTGCCTAGGAATGATCCAGACCCCGGAAAGATTGGTCAACGGAGAACTGAACAGACCTTTCACCAAGAATGATGAGGCGGCAAAGGCCCTGCAGGATGAGATATTCATGTTGGGCAACGAAGGGCAAAGGTACAACGCTCTTCTCGTGGGTCCTCTGGACCATATGCCGGTCGAACCGGATGTGGTGGTCGCCTATATGACCCCGGGGCAGGCCTTGAAGGTGCTGCTGGGATACGAATACGCGGAAGGACGGGTTCTACGAGGGACCATCGCCGGTCAATCCTCGGTCTGCTCTGCGATCGCCAAGGTCATCGCAGGTGAGGACATGGTGATGGACATACCTTGCGTGGGGGACCGGATGTGGGGACTCGTACCAGACGACCATCTGGTCATGGCCATTTCCCCGAAGATCATCGATAATTTGTTGGCGGGTATGAAGGCCACCGATTCATTTTCCTCCCACCCTTTCCGTCCTTTCCTACATTGGTCGGTCATATTTCCTCCGGATATGGAGGCACACGGAAAGGAGCGGGAGTAACGATAGAGTCTTATAGAAACGTAAACGGGGGAAAAGAAATATATTAAGAGCGTGGTTACGCTGGATGAGGAAGAAAATGCCGCTTACACCGGAGCTAGAAAGGGCTGGAGTGACCCCTGAACTGATGAACACCACCAGGCGGTTCAATTGCCCCAACTGCGGAAAGCTATTCAGCCTCATGCAGTCCCGGGCCATCGCCTGCCGCGGCTGCCGTTTTGCCAATCAGAACTGTAAATACGCACGATGCCCGCATTGTGACACCGAATTCCCCATCAACCAGGTCATCACCAAGAACAAGTACGGTGAAAAGTACCTGGCCAGCTATATGAACAATATCTTGGGGAACTACTACAACCAGTTCGGCAAGAGAAACTCCAGATAATTAAATAAAAATATTGGGGGCTTGCCCCCGGTTCTTACTTTTCACTGAACTTTGACCACATCTCATGACGGTAAAGGGTCTTGCCTTCCTGCGAGTTGATATTGAACAAGCAGAACGGTATCAGCTTTCCATCCGGTGTCACGGTGTGAATGCAACAGTTACGGAAACGCTCCGTCTCTGAGGTCCAAGCATCCTGGAAGGCCATGGTGCTCACCGTCAGATAATTGGTCTTGGCCCGGTCCACGAAGGACCCCCACTCGTTGACCTCCTCACCCTCTTCTTCGATCTTCAGCGAATCCTCGATGAAGCGCCACAGATCGGAGATCTCCGTTCTGGTCTTGGTGGCGATAGCTTTGGTATCCTTGGGAGGACCTAATGCCCTGCTGGTAAGGGGGAAGAGCGAACCATCCTCCATGACCACCGACATCGACTTGGCGTCACAGTGGACGTTGGAGCAGGACGTGGGAACGAAACTGTCCACCGTAAGCTCACCGTTGGTCTGTTCTTCAATGGCCTTCAACAGATCGGGTATGGTGACCCGGTCCTCGTCCTTGGGAGAGATGGGGAAGCGCCCGAAGTACGATATCGGTTGGAAGTGCACCCCCTTGATGGTCGGGACCTTTGATTTGGCGAAGTTGATGACCTCCCCGACCCGGTCCAGATTGATGTTAGGGGAGACCACGCACACCAGGGTGATGCCCATGCCCACCTTCTCGCAGTTCTCGATGCACTTGAGCTTCTGAGCTAATATGTCACGGCCGCAGGTCTGTTTGTATATGTCGCCGTGCAATCCGTCGAAAGAGAAGTAAAGCGAGTCTACACCGGCGTCCTTGATCGTCTGCAGGAACTCGATGTCCTCGGCGAATCGTATGCCGTTAGTGTTGACCTCGATGTGATCGATGCCCATGACCTTGCCCATGCGGACGATCTCCGGCAGATCGTCGCGAATGGTCGGCTCACCGCCGCTGATCTGCACGCAAATGGGGTGATCCACATAGTCCAGCATTGTCTGGTACATGCCCTTTATGACCTCGATCGAAGGGCTGAACTTGTAACGCTCATTGGCGCTGGCAAAGCACACTGGACACTTCAGATTGCAGCCGTTGGTGATCTCCATGACCACCAGGCAGGTGTGTTGCACGTGATCGGGGCACAATCCGCAGATCTGCGGGCAATTGTTGTCCTCCTTGACGGCCAAACGCAGGGGCTTTGACTGCACCGCCGCGTACCTCTTCATGTCCTCGTAATCTGCCACGCCCCTCCAGATAAGCACCTTCTCAGTACCGTGCTCTGGGCATTCCTTCAGCAGATATACCTTGTCGTCCTCGGCTATCTTGGTAGCGGGGACGGTCTTCAGGCATTTGGGGCAGAGACTGTTCGTATGACCAATGACCTCGCTCATATTGTTCACCGGAATAATTTACGTGAATGGCATGCGACACTATTCTACTTTTGCCAAATAATGGATAATGCTCGCGCCCATTGAAAAAAAATGAAAATGAAAGGCCGCGTTTAGCGGCCTGAAAATGTTTTAAGCGCGCTTCTGTTCGAAGAGACCCTCTGCGGCAGCCAAGGTCTTGGTGGCGAGGTATTCCTCGACCCAAGCCTCGCCGCAGGCCGGACAGATCAGAGCGGGGCCGTTCCTCTTGACGGTCATGTACTCGATCTCTACGTGGCCAGCTGCGATGGCGTGTCCCTTGTCGGCGGACTTCCACTCGGTCTCGCCCATGACGTTGACGATCTTGCCCAGCTTCATCTTGTGAGCATAGGCGCTCTTGACCACGGCAGTGCCGTTGCCAGAAAGGTCGCACAAAGCGTACACGGTGAGGTCACCGATGACCTTCTTGGCCAAACCGTCAGTTCCCTTCTTCAGGTAGTGGTTGGTCTGGGCAGCGGTGTTCACGACATCCAAGACGTCGGACTCCTTCAGGCCCCTCTTCGCAATCAGTTCCTTAACGTTGTCTGGTATAGTTACTTGCATTTTTTTCACCTCACCAGGTTCCGTAGGTACCGAAGTCCCTAGCCGCCTTGACCAAGGCCAACATTTGTCCCGGTATGGTGTACGGAGGGGTCTCACAAGAGGTACCCAGAATGTAACCCTTCTTTGAGTCACGGCCAGCGAGCAATTGCTCCTTGGCCTGGTTGTAGACCTTGTTCGGGTTGGGGTCGATCATAAGCTTGGTATCTACCGAGCCCATGCAGGTCGCCTTGTCTGCGAAGGTCTCCTTCAGCAGAGCGGACGGGAATACATTCCTGCCCTGGTAACCAGCGTGTATCACGGTGAACGGGGACCACATCAGGCCGTCCTTGAACAGCTTGTAGTCGGTCTCATGGTTACCGCACAGGTGATAGAACACCTGAGGTCCGGCGCCCCTCTTGAAGCACTGGTCCACATAGTAGTACATGTTCTTCACAGAGTACTCTTCGACCGCATCGTCGCTGAAGATATCGTTGTTGGCCAGCACGGACCCGACGATCAACATCGCCATACCGTACTTGTCGGCCAACGCCTCAGCGCCATTTACGGCGGTGTCGGTGTACTTCCGAACCAGCTTGTTAGCTGCTTCCGGCTCGGTGAAGGTCCACATGATGAAGTTCTCCACACCCACCATCTCAGCTGCCGCGCCCACTAGGTCGAAACCATATGAGATCGGCACCAAGGTCATGGGAAGGTTCTTCGCCACGTAGTCGTAGATCTTGTAGAACAGAGGTACAGTCGCGTGAGCTCCTGTCTTGCCTATCAGCTCTTCCTTGCTGGGTACGTGCATCTTGTCGATGTCTTCCGGGTCCGAATATATCGGTCCGGTAGAGATCGGCGGCAAGGTCTCTTTATAGACCAGCTTAAGACCCAATTCAGTGACCCACGGTAACGAAAAGAACCAGTGTGTAACTGGCAGTAGGTCAAAGAGGTGGGAGATATAGCCGACGCAGTGTATACCCAACTCAGGCTTCTCATAGAAGTCCCTTATGGTGTATCCGCAGGCCACAGCGGCGTTGGACAAGATGATCGGGTCCACGTCTATGCGGTCGTGCGGGGTATCCACAAAGGGGCTTGCAAATCTTTTAGCGGCATTACCATGCCACTTGCTATCCATGGGTGGAAATATTTCTTCGTATCCCATTGAAATCCCCGTCCACTAACAGTAATTGACCGTATATAATGATTGTTGATGGCCTACGCAACAACGTTACATTAACAGTACTGAAAATAGTAGTAAATACAAAAAAATTGCATAAATATGGTAATTAATTAAAATAATTTACAATAAATGCGTAATTTTAATTCAATCACCTTTCTGATTAATACCTGTTTGGTCCCGCATGTGATCTTAGGCCAGCCGTTGATATGCCGCTACGAACAGGAACACACCGGCAGCGGTGAAGACGATGACCCCGCTTGTGGCCACGTTGAACAGGGCGGATAGCATGATGCCTATTGAAGAGGCGAATATGCCGAAGATCGTGGAGGCGATCAGCGTGCTCTTGAAAGAGCGGTGAAGTTGCAGGGCGGTCAACCCGGGGAGCACCATCAGCGCCACCACCAATATGATCCCTATGACCTTTATGCTGAGGGCGATGGTCACCGCCACTAGCAGGTTGAAGGCCATCGTCAGTCCTTGTACGGGAATGCCCTGGAGCTTGGCACCGTCCTCGTCGAAGGTCACAGCCAGCATCTCCTTGTAGAAGAACACCATGAAACCGATGATGCTCAACGCCAGAACGAACAGGACCAGTACGTCATTGGTGTCGAGGGTGAGTATGGAACCGAACAGGTAGCTGAACAATTCCACATTGAAACCGTTGGCCATGGATATGATTATGATGCCCAGAGAGAAGCCCATGGACAACATGACGGCTATGGCCGAATCGGATTGGGCCATACCTCTGCGCCTCATGTATGTGATGGCGTAGACCGCCACCGTTGAGACCGCCAGGGCGCCCAGCATAGGTTCGATTCCCAGGAAAAGACCGAGGGCCACCCCGCCGAACGCGGTGTGGGCCACACCATCCACCAACATCGATTCCTTTCTGAGGATGAGGAACAGACCGATCCATGAGGATACCACAGCGGCCAGAACCCCGCCGATCAATGCCAGTACGAAGAACTGGTATTGGAAAAGGGAAGGAAGGTCGAAGAGATCAAAGCTGCTCATCGACGAACACCCCCTGGCACTTATGCTGATGGAAGGCGAAGTGGAAATGTTCGCCGTATCCTTTCTTCAGTACAGCATCCGGGACCGTCCCATCCGATATCTCGCTACTGTGCACCTCCTTGTTCACACAAAGCACTCTGGACATGCGGCAGAACACCGCTGCTAGATCATGGGACACTATGAGGATCGTCAGACCTTTCTTCTGATTAAGGTTGCTCAATTGCATGAAGAACTTCTCCTGGGTGACGGGATCAAAACCAGTAACTGGCTCATCCAGGACCAGAAGCTCAGGTTCACTGACAAGTGATTTGGCTACAAAGGCCCTCTGCCGCTGCCCCCCGGACAACCGGCCGATCCTTTTATTCGCCAGATCGGAAATGCTCATGATGTCCAAGGCCTCATTGACCGCCTTCCAATCATCCTTGTTCCGGAATCGTCCCAGGTTACTGCGGTTGATCCTCCCCAGCCCCACCAGCTCCCGGACGGTCAATGGAAATTGGGAATCAAAGTTGATGGCAAATTGTGAGACGTACCCTACCTTGTCCCATTGATGGAAGGACTCTATGTCCTGCCCCATGATTTTGACGCTGCCAGATTCCTTGGGCAGAAGTCCGAGCAGGGCAAGCACCAAGGTCGTTTTGCCACCACCGTTAGGACCGACGATGCCGACGTAATCACCCTTGTTGATGATGAAGGAGGCATTGGATATGGCCTCGGAAGTGCCCCGTTTGACCGTTAGGCCCTGCACGTCGATTATAGGACCCGTGACCGGCATCTCAGGCCACTCCTAGCCCGGTCTTGAGATTGATCAGGTTCTGGGACAGTTGCCCCAGGTAATCCACGTCCTCGTACGGTCCCAGCATAAGGAAGAGGTCCAGCACAAGGACCTCGTGTCCGGTCCTGGACGCCAGCTCCGTACTGAGAATGGAAACGTAATCCTGATTGTACACTGGGTCCACGTAGACGGTGAAGATGCTCTGGTCCTGCATGAGGTCCACCAAATGGGCGATGGCGCTGGCCGAGGGCTCCTCGTCCGCGCTTAGGCCGATGACGCCGTGCTGTTCAAACCCATAGTCGTGGGCCACATAGCCGAAGGCTGCGTGGGAGACGATAATTGCTGAGACGTTGCTTTCAGCGAGAAGCATGTATTGATCATGAAGTTGTGCAAGAGTTTGATCCAGAACGGTGAACCTCTGCTCGAAGTAAGCAGCGCCCTCGGGATCGGCCTCGCTCAACGCATTGAAAACGTTCTGCGCCTGTATGCGAGCTTGGTTTGGGCTTAACCAGGTGTGCGGATCGATTCCTCCGTCGTCCTCATCGCCCCCCTGAATGAACACCACCCCTACCGTGGTGTTCACCAATAACTTGTCATCGCTGCCTATGGAAGGCAGAACATCCGTGACCAGCCAGGCATCGGCAGGTCCGCCGTTATAGAGAATTATGTCAGCCTTGTCGGCCTCGATCAGGTCTTGAGGCGACGGCTGCCAGGAATGAAGTTCAGAATTATAGGGGACCAGGGACGACACCGTCACCCTCTCCCCACCTATGCTATCGGCCATATAGGCCAGGGGATAAAAGGTGGCCACTACCTGAATGCGGTCATCTTCCCCGGACGTTCCCTTCAGCAGAGTGGACGCTGCGATGAGCAAGACCGCCACGATCACTGCCACGATCACCAAGATGAGCTGCTTCCGGTTCATTGTTCCCAATATTGTTATATCGAGCTACTTAATAACATTTTCTGATTTAATTATTAATTATATTGCTTGGGCCGAACTCCATATTGCTAAATAATGGATTTCTTAAATCTTACTGGTATATCTAATGCGAGCGGAGAACGACCATATTTTACATTATTAAGGAATATTCATAAACTTATATAGTTGTTAATAACATTTACATTCGAAATGCCCATCATCAGCATATCCCTGACCGACAAGAACGTGGAGGACCTCGAGACCTTGCAGAAGGAACTGGGGTTCACAGGCCGTTCAGAGGCCGTCCGGGCGGCCATGCGCACCCTCATGGCGGAGAACAGCGAGAGACGTTCGATGGCCGGGCTGGTGGATGGCGTGCTGATATTGGTCAACGACACCTGCGCCTCGGGTCCCATACACGATATCTATCATGACAATCACCCACTGATCAAGACCCATGTGCACAATCACCTGGGCAATGACAAGTGCATGAACATGATGGTGCTCAGCGGTCAAGCCCCGGAGATCAATGTATTGCTGGACCAGATGTTCCGATTGGATGGCATCGCCTATCTTAAATTCATTCGTTCTTGAACTTTTCCACCGGGAAATCGTTCCTCTTCCAGGCCTGGAAGCCCCCCAGCATGATCCCGACGTTCTTTATCCCGCTGTTCCTTAGGAGGCTGGCGGCGATGCCGCCCCGGTAGCCGGAGCCGCAGAACAGAACCAGTTCCCGATCCGCCGGCAGTTCTGAAGATCGCTTGATCAATTCTCCGAGATGCAGGACCTTGGCCCCGGGGATCGCTCCGTCCTCCAGCTCTCTCCGGTCCCGGAGGTCCACGAGCAGCATATTTACCCCGGTCAACTGTTTTGCCCTGATCTCCTGTACCGAGTAGGCGGGTAGGGACGAGAGCGGATGTCCCCCCTTGATCCATGCCCCCATACCATGTCTCAGTTGTCCGATGACATCTTCGTAACCCAAACGAACAAGATATCTGACAGCGGTGCGAACGTGCTCTGAGCTCTCGCCCACCAGGACCAGTGGGCGACCGTATGGGATTGCGTACCCGCCGTAAACGGGAAGTCCATCAAGCCAAACGTTCAGCGAGCGAGGAATGTGCGCCGCGGCGTAGCTGTGCGGTTCCCTCAGGTCCAGGACCAGTGAGCCCTCTCCCTGGGACTCCTGTACCTGCTTGGGCCTCATCGATGGCGGTATCGGCAACGGTCCCAGGATGATGGGTCCTTGAAGGTTGAGCGCCTCCATCCGTTCGAAGTAGGGCGGTTTCTCCATTACCTCGGCCATCTTGCCCATGACAAAGTCCATGCGCGAAAGGGCCAGTATCCGGTTGTCCCTTACTTCCAGACCGATGGTGGTCGTCTCCCTGTCGCTGATGGCATGCCCGCAGACCGAACCGGCGCCGTGGGCAGGAAGCACCATTATCTCTTTCCCCAGGGGCAGGACACGGCGCTGCAGGGTCTCGTACAGCATCTCGGTCAGTTCCCTAACGTGTTCCGGACCAGCCAGGTCGGTGCGCCCTACGTCCCCGGAGAGCATGGTGTCACCAGAGAACAGCATGAACGGTCCGCGCTTGTCCGCTACCAGGTAGCTATGGCTCTCGTACGTATGCCCCGGGGTGTGCAGGGCAGTGATCATCAGATCGCCCAGAACGAAATCCTGTCCGTCATTCAACGGATTGCCGTAACCGAACTCCAGCTGTCCTCCGTGGTAGATGCCAGCGCCCGTAGCGTTGGCCAGCTCCAATGCCCCGGAGACGTAATCCTCGTTGCGGTGGGTCTCCAGGACCAGGACGATCCTGGCCCCCCTCGAACGCGACAGTTCCAGGTATTCGTCGACGTCCCGGCGGGGGTCGATGACCGCTGCCTCTCCGTTCGACTCCATGAAGTAGGAGATGTGCGCCAACCCCTCGGACCTGACCCTTTTGATGAACATCGTTACAGATACTTATGATCGAACGTCGGTAAATATTCCTTGCCTCATTTCCTTTTTGAAAAGCCGGCATCGGTCAACGCCTTTATGGCGTTTCTGGTCATCTCCAGCGGAATCAGTATGTGATCGTGTCTGTAAGTGGATATAACGAAAATAGGGACCTTTTCCTCCATCAGGGCGGCCGACGCCCTCGCCAGTATCCCTATGAGACCCAGATCGAAAGGGCCCATGGTGATGCACACATAAGGTCCGACCGCCCCCTCCCCAGCCTTTGACGATATCACGGTGGCCTCGTCCCCCTCGTCCACTGTGGCGAAACGTGGTCCTTCGAAGAGCTCCCCCCGAGACAACCGATGAACGAACAGCGGAGGTTGGTCCATCCAGAATTGGATCATGTCCCCATAAACGATTTTTTCGATATTAATTTCCTCTCGCTCTTTTCAGAATCTAAGCCCAGGAAATGTGATGGACCGCCCCACAATTACGCGGGCGGCGATATAAAATCGGAAATGGTTTAGTTCAATTTTCTCATGGGTCGCTTCCTGCGGTCCATGGGGCTTTTTACCTTATCACCAGAAGGCATCGGAACGTATGATCGACCAGGGGAGTTCGCCCTGCTGTCCTGAGATCGAACCGCCATACCGCATACGATAGTGTTCTGGTCCATGCACCCCCTAGCGACCAGGAGGTATTTACAATATCGAGCGGGATCATTGAAAGTGAGCGAACTATCAGTAAGACCGCTCCAGTCTGGCCGTTATATCATATATTTGAAAATCTCATGTAGGCGGTAGTTAATTGAGCAGGGAAGGACATGGTGAAAGGGCTGAGTCGTTCGGAGACACTGATATGACCTCCGGCACTCTCATCGATGCCGGTATGGCGAAGGTCAGAGGATTGGTCGATTGGACCATGACCGGGGACCTGCGGCATCGGATCATGGCGCTCATACTGATCGGATGCCTGCTCTATGGCATGACCATAGCCCTTGATGCATTGGTATTACGACCGTTCTTCGGCAACGTGCTCAGTGAACCTACCGACCTGGATTTCTACCGCTTTCGGGCGGAATCGATCCTTGACGGCAAGATACCGTACGTTGATTTCTACTCGGAATCACCGCCGCTCATCATGTACATGTTCGTTCTGCCTCAGCTTGTTGGAGGCTCGGCACTTGCCTATCAGCTATACTTCGCCGTCTTCTCGATATTGACCTCGCTGACACTGTATCTGGGATTACGCCGACATGACGAGCGGATGGCCATGATGGCCGGCATAGCGTACTTGGCATACCCGCTCAGTCTGATGGAGTTCGGCATCGGAGTTCAGGACGAGGCCATCACCACTTTCCTCTTCCTGCTGCCACTGGTCCTGCTGCATCTGGAGAGGGGATGGTCATCTGGCGTCACTTCCTTGGTAGGCGTCCTCACCAAGATGTTCAATGTACTGCTGGTCCCCTGGATGTTCCTTAGTTCTGACCGGAGGAACCGTGTGGCCATCTTGATCGGCTTTACAGGACTGGCAATGCTGGTCCTGCTGCCTTTGGTGATACTGTTCCCGGACCAGCTGCCTTCCTTCCACTATTACCTCCTGGGAAACCCGGACTACCCGACCGGTGGTTCATCTATCAGCCCCTGGCATTACCTGAACGCACTGGGATTGGGATTGCCGGGCTGGGCCGGGGTGGCCTTGACCTTATCAGGAGTAGGGGGAGCCACCCTTCTCGCCTACAAGAGAAAGCTTTCGCTCTGGCAGGGGGCAACGCTGGTGATGATGGTGTTCTTCCTGGTCTATCCTAAGATCCTGCTCGTGTACTTCGTCATGCCCACCGCCCTGCTGATGATGTGGGGGTTGGAGGACCGGAAGGTAATGCTTCGGCTTTTAGCGATCATATTACCACTGTTCCTTTCCGTCGCCGTCACCGGGAACGGAATGGCCCCGTTGTTCGATGGACCGTGGGTGTGGGTCATTGGTATGGCCCTGAGCCTTGTCGCCTGGGGCATCATGCTGCAGACCTGGTGGACGATCAGAGATCGGAAGGTCTTCTTTGAACGTGATAAATTATGTTGAATTGAGAGATGGCACCTGTTTCGTGATAAAAAGGAAAAATGGAAAGGGTTTATACATTTCCCCGGTCGTTCAAATGAACAATGCCAGGAACTGGCAGATATCGCTGATCTTCATCGCCAGTTCCTCCTGGGCCTCCAGATCGATTATCCAATCGTTGGCCGCCTTCCCGCCGATCTGGCCATCCATCTTGTCCAGGACGTTGTTCTGCAGGTCCATTATGGCCCCGTAGAAATCGCTATCGTCGACCATGTTGTGCAATGCACCGATGATGTTGGACAAGGCCGCCTTCATCTTGTCCGGGTTCTTCTTGAAGGCGCTGTCCGGCAGGTTCTGGATATATTCGTCCATTATGTCCAGGGCACCGTGGGCGTCCACGACCACCACCTCAAAGGTGTCGGAGTGATATCCAGTGTCATCGTCCCAGACCGTCAAGGTCGCGGTATAGGTGCCCGGAGCCATGTAGATGTGCGACCCTGTCACTGTTCCGGAACCATCCGTCTCAACGACCACTGTTGATTCCGTGACGCCGTCTCCCCAGTCCCACTCTGCATCATGCGTGTCCAAGGTGCCCACGTCACTGAAGCTGCCATAGAACTCCAGGGTATGAATGACCGGCAGAATGAACTCTGGATTGGGCTGCACCATGGAATCGATGGTCACGACCGGGTTGACGTTGCTGACGGTGACGATAGTGTTCTCGACGTCGACACCACCATCGTCATCGGTCACTGTCACCTGGATGGGGTAATCATCGAACGGTGTACCAGTGGGATTGTCGTCCAGGTACTGATGGGCAATTGTGTACATGGGTGTCCCGGAGGGATAGTTGACCGTCTGAGGTGAGCCTTCGCCCCAATCGATGACCAGCTCGAAGGTATCGTAGATCCCCGGGTCATATATGGTGCCGTGCACCGTGGCCATTCCGTTCTCGTCTATCACATCACCGAAGATCGAGATCGATGGTGCCACATTATTGACGGTCACGGTGGTGATGTCCATATCCCTCAATCTACCATCGAACACCTCCAGGTACACTGTGCCCTCATAGTCATCGTACCAGGTATGGGACACTATGCTGGTAGTGACCCACCCGGTATCCCAGGTTCCGTCCCCATCGTAGTCCCAGCGGTACATCAGGGAATCGTCATCCGCGCTTCCGCCCGCATCGAAATGAACGGTGGTCCCCTCATCGACCACGTAAGGGCCGCCAGTGTCCGCTACCGGCCTTGACTCACCGGGGAAGGGCTTCAGGTAATTTACTCCCTCGATCCACCAACCCCCACCGTAGTTGGGCATGTACCAGTAATTGTTATCCACGCTGAATTCCACGTCATAGTAGATGAGGAAATCATCGGGATCGGCCTGGCCCTTATGAGAGTCGGAATCGCTCACCCATACCCCTTTGAAATATCCATTCGGGTCAGCGACAGGGTCCACGAGCGGGTCATAGTTGTAGCCCCAGCAAGTAATGGCATGGGCGCCATCCCCGGTCACTTGGTAGATAGATAGACCGGTGGCATATCCAGCCTGCATGAACAGAGCGATGTTCTGCATCGAGATCGACCCCATGTGTATTGCACCGGCATAATTCGAGTAATCGTATGAAGATGACCAGAAGTTGCCGCCTTCTACGTCCTCAGAGGACCATCCATCACCGGGATCGGGCAAGTCTCCCATGAACCACCATTGATGCCCGTATTCCGTGAAACTGCCCTCGTCGGTCACATGGTTGATGAAATACTGTAAGAAGTCGTCAGTGTCGTCCATGCTCCCCACGAAGCCCCAACCGGTCCACTCCATCATGTTGGAGGCCGTGGCCGCCCAACACAACAGGTCGTCCTCGGTATTGGTCGGTGATTTCTCGGCATCCGCCCAGAATCCACCGAAGTTCTCGTAAAGCATGAAACTGGTGCCGGTCGGCGTGTCATGTTCAGATTCCACCCAGGCCGCCGGGGCCCCATCATAGTCCAAGGGTCCCCCCGATCCCAAGGACGTCGACGAGGTCCCGACGACCTGTTCTCCGGCAGCGAGCGGTAATGCCGCTAATGCCGCCAAAATCATCATCGCGGCCGTGGCGAGCACGATTAATGTAGCATTTTTCATCATATGAACTCCCCTCCTGCCCGATGCCCGTACAAAAAAACAAATCGATGGACCCCGGGTTTCCATGGGGCTTTTGCCCTATGCTTTTTTGATTTATCGGCCGCTTTACATACCTTTCGGTTGTATGACCGAGGGATTGGAAGGACAGCTGTATGAAAAATGGTGAGGGGCTGGAAAAGGGGGGTCATCGGCAAGGGACCCCCGTTCGCACCTGATCGATTATTGGACCTTCTCCCCTCCCTCCTTCTCCGATCCCTCGCCCTCCTCTTTCTTACGCTTCACATAGTAGTATGTCAGAAGGACTAGCGCGACGATCAGAAGAATTATGTGCAGCCAAAGTACCCAATCGAACTGACCTCTCTCAGGGGCTTGTGGGGTGGTGATGACCGGTTCGGAGGGAGCGCCGTCGCCGATGGTGTTGGTCGCTACCACAAAGTACGCGTATGCCTCCCCATTGATCAATCCCTCATCCGTGTAACCTGCGCTGGTTACGGAGGCCACCAGAACCGCTTCGCCGCTCTCGTTCACCCGGAACACCTTGTAGCCGGTTATCGGAGCGCCGCCATCGTCGGACGGAGTGGTCCAGTTCAGCAGGACCATCCCATCGCCAGGCACGGCGACCAGGTCGCTCGGGGCGGTGGCTACCGACTGCAGCGAGATGCTCGCTTCCGAGGAGGCCTCACTCTCACCAGCAGAGTTGTTGGCGGTGACATAGTACCAGTAGGTGGAACCGGCTGATGCCTCATCGTCCATGAAGCTCAGCACATCGCCCACCTGTACCAGGAACTCCTCCCCGCCGCTTTCCGTACCCCGGTAGATGGAGTAAACAACGATGGGTGATCCTCCGTCGTCCATTGGGGCTTCCCATGTCAGGACCACGAAGTCTTGTCCCCTTGTGGCCTCCAGGCCGAGCGGTGCGGAAGGCGTGCCTAATATGATCGCCGAGGCAAATTCGGACATGGCTCCCGCGCCTGCGAAGTTGACTGCCACCACGGAATACCAGTATTCCCGTCCCACCTCCACGGCGGAGTCGGCATAGGTCAGCACGCTGCCCACGGTGCTCAGGAGAACCTCCTCCCCTGGCGGTCCGCGATACACCTGAAAGTTGGTGATCTGGGAGCCCCCGTCGTTCTCCGGGGCTAGCCAGGTCAGGGTGATGGCCGACGCCCCAGCCACCGCCTGCATGGACCGGGGTGCGCCAGGCACGCTTGACGGGGTCGCGGAGACCTTGTTAGAGGAAGGACCCTCACCGGCCTGGTTGACCGCGGTGATATAGTACCAGTAGGTCTGGCCGTTGGATAGTCCAGCGTCGATGAAGCTCAGTACGTTCCCAGTCTCAACCAGGAACTCCTCACTGCCTTCCTCCATTCCACGGTAAATGACATAACCTATGATAGGCACGCCACCTTCGTGGGACGGAGCGGACCAGGCCAGTTCGATTTGGGAGTCCCCGGCCACCGCGATCAACACCGAGTCGTTCGAGGGAACGGCCATGGGCATGGCGGAGACCTCGTTGGATGCCGCCCCAGACCCTTCAGAATTCACGGCCAAGACATAGTAGAAGTAGGTGGCTCCGTTCTGCACTTCGCTGTCGGTATGGTTCGTGCTAGTGACGGTGGTGAGATAAGCCTCCTCCCCGCTGACGTTGCCGCGGAATATCTCATAGCCTGTGATGACCGCACCTCCGTCCTCCGACGGGGAGGTCCAACCCAGGAACACGATGGAATCTCCGGCGACCGCCTGCAATTCCAGAGGTGCAGAGGGGGCCAACCGGATGATGGTGGTGGCCTCGTTGGAGGCGGGCCCCTCGCCCAGGGCGTTGACCGCTCTGACGTAGTACCAATATTCCTGTCCGACCTGCGCAGTGTCATCCTGATATGAGGTGACCGCGCCGATCGTCGCCAGCAGCTCCTCTCCGCTGGCCTCTTCACCGCGGTAGACCATGTAGCCGCTGACGGGTGACCCACCATCATCCGTCGGGGCGGTCCAGGTGATGATTATGTTGGAGGGGTCGGCAGAAGCCTGCAGCTCCTGTGGTGCAGAAGGGACGGCTGCCGGGATCGCGGATACCTCATAGGATGCGGAGCCCGCACCCGCGATGTTGACGGCTTTGACTATGTAAAAGAACTCCATGCCGTTCTCCAATCCAGTATCGGTGTAGTTCGTCTCGCCAACGGAGGTCAGATACGTTTCCTCACCGCTAGCATTCCCGCGATGTACTTCGTAGCCAGTCACCGAGGAACCTCCGTCCAGCGACGGAGCGGACCAGGTCAGTGATATCGCTTCGTCACTGGCCATTGCCATTAATGACAATGGTGAGGACGGAGGTATAACGATCACTGACGATGCCTCGTTGGATGCGACGCTTTCACCAGCACTGTTCACTGCGGTGACATAATAGTAGTATCCCACCCCTGGCTCGACCGATGTGTCCAGATAGGTGGTGACGTTGCCCAGTGTTATCAATAGAGACTTGTTGCCGCTGGTAACCCCGCGATATACCTCGTAGTTGGTTATGGCCGAACCGCCATTGGAGGCGGGAGGCGACCAGCCTAGGCCGATGTCCTCCATGCCTGCGATCGCCTGCAGGTCGGTTGGAGCGGAGGCATGGGTCATCGGCACGGCCGATACTTCGTTGGACGCGGCCCCTTCCCCGACCGCGTTGACAGCGGTGACGTAATACCAGTAAGTGACCCCATTGGTCAACCCCGCGTCTAGAAAGGATGTTGACCCGTAGACGGCCAACAGGGGTATCTCCCCGCCATTGGTCTGACCGCGATATAGTACGTAGTATTGCACCGTTGAACCACCGTCATCGGTGGGCGCGTCCCAGGTGAGCATGGCCTGGCCGTTGCCAGGGATGACCTGCACATCCATTGGTTGCGAGGGCAAGGCCATTGGCACGACCGAAACCTCGTTGGACACGGTGCTCTCGCCGATGGCGTTCACTGCCACCACGTAGTACCAGTAGGTCTCTCCGTTGACCGCCGTGGTATCCTCGTACCATTGAACGTCGCCGATGGTGGTCAGCAAGGTCTCCCCACCGCTTTCGCTGCCGCGGTATACCTTATACCCGGTGATGGGAGAACCGCCGTCCCAGGTCGGCTCTGTCCAGCTCAGAGTGACCTGGGCGTCCCCGGCGGCCGCCATGAGCTCCAGGGGAGTGGTCGGCGCCACCAGTACCTGGTGCGAGTATCTCAGGTTCATGTTGGTGACGTCATAGTAGGTGACATGGACGTTGTTCAGGGAATCGAGAGCCATGGAGGGATAGCGCCCCACGTTACCGGAGGTGTCCACCGCACCGAGGGTCCATCCGTCCCACGCGTCATTGGCATACCAGATGTCCCCGTTCAGGGAATCGTAGAACACCATATGCACTACGTCGTCCTCGTCCACGATGAGATCGGTATATATGCCGTTGATGGCTGTGTCACTGATCAGTTCGATTCTCCAGGCACCTTCCTCGTTGGTGGCGTACTTGAGGAAACCGGTCGTGGCATCCCAGTAGCAGATGTGCGCCTTGTTCGTGGAGTCCACACCAATGGATGAATACACGCCCACCGTACCTGCGGTATCTATGGACGTAGTGGTCCAAACACCGCCTGGATTGGTCGCATAGCGTAGGTCCCCGTTGGTATTATCATAATAGGAGATGTGAACGATGTCGTTGTGGTCCACCGCAATGGATGAGTACCAGCCCACGTCGTTGGTGCTGTCGACGACGGACAGTGCCCAACTTCCGCCGGAATTGGTGGCGTACTTGAGGTTTCCATTCGTGGCGTCGTAATAACTGATGTGCGTGTTGCCGATCGAATCAAGGGCCAGGGAGGCGAATCGCCCCACGTCCCCAGCGGTGTCTATGCCGATCTTGACCCAGCCCCCGCCTTCGTTGGTGGCGTACTTGAGGTTGCTGTTCGGGTAATTGTAATAGACCATGTGGATGTAATCGTTAGCGTCGACGGCTAGGGAAGTCTCCTGCCCGGCATATGCCCCTGTCTCCAGGGCGACGTTGGTCCAGACGCCGCTCTTATTGGTCGCGTACATCAGATAACCGTTGGTCGAGTCGTGGTAGCTGATGTGTACGAAATCGTTGGAATCCAGTCCGATGGATGAATAGCTCCCGACGTCGTCCACGCTATAGATCGTATAAGTGCTCCAGGCGGGTAATGGTCCCGCCCCTGCCGCCCCCGGTGCGAGCACCGGAAGGACGGATATCAACATAATCGCTGCAATCAATGCGCATGCTAGTGACCTCTTAGTACCTTCCATATCTGACCCCCTCAAAATTGCATATTTATTAATGATTCTCTTTATCGATTATGATATTATAAAAACATTGAGATAACTATAATGGATTTGGTACAATCTTGAAACAAAAAACACGTGAGATGTTTGACCCACGCATACATCGGTCTGCTATATAGACCGTCCAATAAATATGTTAACATTGTTAACTAGAGGAACTATAAGAGAAAGGGATCGAGAGACCGAACATTAGAAAATTATCAAAGGACACCGAGTCACAGTTCAATCTCGACATCGTTCCACAAAATATTGTCCTGCGACATATCAGTAAGGAATTTAACGGGGCATTCGCCCCTAAGTGGTTTGATATTTACGCTTAGAACCTGTCCTTCGGCTTGTGCTTCTGGAAGCAGTCCCTGCAATATACAGGCCTGCCCTCAGTCGGTTTGAAAGGGACTTGTGTCTTCGCGCCGCAGTCGGAGCAAACTACATCGCTCATTTCGCGCGGCCCATCGTTTCTGGGGCGGAAGCCCCCGGAATTACCTCTGTTTCCATACATTACTAAACTACCTACTGTTGTTTTCCTACACCCTTTCGAATGCAGGACAAACCTGTCCATGATGTCACTACTATTTAAGAGGATGTACTGAAGCGGTCTTTGAGCACTAAAACCCCCATTACACGATATTATATCGATATTATTATCAATAAATGTATAAATTAATCAAAGAAGGACGGTTTGGAACTCAGATCTTGGTCATGAAGCATATTAGGAGCACATCAATCATGGATGAACTCGAGCATCTCCGACAAATGCTGCGCAAAATCATCGGGGAAGTCGTGACCCAGACCCTCAACGACCTGCAACAAAGTTGGGATACCCATCTCGTCCATGATCCTTTTAACTTCCTTTCCGGTTTCGAACGAGATCGAGTCCATATCCCCGCATAGAACGCATATTTTTAACCCTTGTCGGGCAAGATTTCGGATCGCCCCCTCCCATTCCTTAATTTCCGGCAAATAGGGGGCGACGAGTATGAGCCCTTTCGGATGGAGATCCCCATACAATACAGAATAAAATGCCAATCTGGCCCCTCCCGAGAATCCGGACAGGACCCACTCACCTCCGGTGATGTCATGCTCTTTTTCCAGATCTTGTAGATGGCTGTTGATCTCCATAAGACCTTTTTCAAGGTCTTTCCAAGTGTACGTCCCATGGGATGTGATCTGGGATGATTGCGGGAAAGCCAGTGAACAACCTTCCAATAACAATGAATGCCAGTTCTTCTCTGTTAGTGCAACGCTGTCCCCGTTTCCGTGCAGCGCCATGAGCCAGGGGCTTTGCGTGGATGATCCCCCCAGTGGCATTATAATTTTTAGCTCGGCCCGGACCTCTTTCCTTGCTAAGATCTCGCGTTCCCGACAGATATCGGCCAGGTAAGTGAATTCCTTTTGGTCCCGGATGTTCTTCAGATCATCATCCTGCAGCAGATATTCGTAAGGATACCAATATTCAGTGCCGATGATGGCCTCGCGCATGATATTCATGGCCATTTCCGTTCGCCCCAACTTGCTGGCGATGCAACACTTGAAGTTGAGTATTTGTGCCCGATCACCTTCTACCTCACCCCCATACTTCTCGATCAGGTCGAGGGCCCCCTCCAATTTACCCTCATTATAGAGATCGATGGCTTGATGGACCAATCGAAAATAGGTCATTTCGGGCATGATGATCTAATTAAACTGCACATAGATAATGATTTAAGACCGCAACTTCCGAATCGACAGCCTTTGTACCAGAGTGCTCGGATCGATTTATTAAAACAATTATCAATAAATATATTTGAGAACTTCACTGAACAATGCCGAAACGATTTCCCATATCTGATCGCGAACTGTTAGGTGGTTTCTATATCCATTATCGAAAAGGGATCATCGGAACCACCCCCCCCCATAAAAATGAAGATTTCCTGAAACATCTAATGCAATTAAATAAATCTGAAAATAGCCCATTCGTGATGTTACGTTGACGGGGTTGATCGAATGTTCAAATATGAATATAAATTAAATTGGGCTGGAGAAATATATCAAGGTACCCTTGAATGCGAGAACAATGAGGATTCCAAGAGAGAGGTGAAACAGAAGTTGAAGGAGATAGGAGCCCCGAAAGGAAAATATATTTTCGTAGATATAATAAGACTAGAAGATAACAAGATAATCGTTTCAGAAGAACTATGGATGGCATAACGGCATTCTTGAAAGAGATATCCATTATGCCGACGGGGGCCATTATCGCGATTCGGTCGGGTGGTCAATGCAAATATTCAGGAAACGAGTTAGATACTCAGTATCGAATACTATGTATCGAAAATAATGAGGTCGCCCTATGAAATGCATTGTCGTTTACGATAGCGTGTACGGTAACACCAAGCAGGTGGCTGAAGCGATCGCCGATCAGATAAAGGCCGACGGGAACGAGATCGCCTTGGTAAGTTTGAGAGAGAACACCAAGCCCGTTCTGAACGGGGACATCATGTTCCTCGGTTCTCCCACACGAGTGTTCAAGATGACCCCTGCGGCCAAGAACTTCGTCAAGGGATTGAAGACCCAGGGCTGGAAGGATCAACCGATCGTCATGTTCGACACCATGATGGGCGTACCTGAGGACATGGCCGAGAGGAGCATGGACAAGTGGGCCGTCAAGGGAGCAGCTCCCAAGCTTAGGGACCTTGCCAAGAGCGAGGGGCTCAACGCCCAGAACGCCGTGCTACACATAGGCGTCACCGGACTGAAGGGGCCGTTGACCGTCACGGGCAAGGAAGAGGCGAGACAGTTCGCGCAGCAGACCATGGCCTCGCTGAAGAAGTGAGGCCGGAAGTCAATGGACCTTTCGATCGGCAATGATATTGGGAATCGGACTACGGTTTGAATTGCCGAAAGAACCCTTCGAGAAAAATGGTCGAACGTATCATTTAAATGGATCCTTTGATCGATGTAGAGAACGACCAGGTCTTCGAAACTTTCTCCAGGCCCACAGACCATCGTCCATCAAGAGAACGATCGTTCGAGAATCTAGAGAACGCAACGAGTTTAGCAAACAGATCGATCTTAACGATAGGGTAAACGTAAATAGTCGGATGATAACTGTAAATCAGTGAGTGAATGCGGAGAACGATCAAGGAAGCGATCGTGGGCATCGCGCTCATCATCTCCTTTGTGGCATTGTTCTGGTTCGTTCGGTTGGAGATGACCACTTCCAACGAAGGATTTGTAATCGCCGCGTTGATAATGGGGGCCTTATGTCTCATAAGCATATTTGCCCTGGTCACATTCTCCAGATCGGGATGGGATCTTGAAGGTTCTCCAGGAGAATGGATCGCTGCTGCTTTTATAGATCCGACAATACTGATCTTTTATAAAAATATAGAAAATGAGGATGCTGTAGCGATGGAGAGGAAGAACCAGAGATTGGATTATGAATACTGGAATAGAAGAAAGTGATCTCTCGAAAGATCAATGATCGACCTGGTTGCGCATATTGAAGCTTTTCACAATAATTCGACCTGAATGTATTATTCTTAAAACGGATCTGTTCGAGACATAATTGGTAGTACTTTATATTGCGAGGTTTTGCATCATTTAAGTTATTGTAAGATATTTACTGTCGAGATACCTAATGAACAAGAAGAAAGATTATTATTTTCTTAGTTTTTTTATAATTGTAATAGATATGGTCCTTATTCTTACGCGATCATTTCAAAAAAGGAAAACGTGAACCCCGTGTCTGATCTTGTAACGTATTTCTACCTATTTCCCCTGGGAATTGCCATCGCCATGCTCGCGATCTCAGCAGGCATATCAGGTTCAAATTTCTGGATCCCGATCTATGTCATCTGGCTAGGGATCGATCCGAAAACATCATTCTGGCTCGCGCTCCTTACTATGCTCTTCGGATTCGGCTCTGGAATCGTCAGGAACCTGAAGAGCGGGACGGTAAACTGGTCGATCGTCAAACAATACCTGAAGATCACAGTCCCGTTCGCCATTATAGGGACGTTAGTGGTTCCTTTTGCCCCGGCAGAATTGCTCCTTGTACTCTTCGGAAGTTTTGTTATTCTCTATGGGGCGTTCCAGATCTGTCGTAATTGGCTGTTTTCCCGGAATAACGAACCTGCGGTCATAGAGACGGGGGAAAAGATCTACTGGATCCGGGCTGCGATAGCCGGGTTCCTCAAAGGTCTGATCGCTACGGGGACAGGGAAAATAATCATGCCCTGCATTCTCAAACACTGCAAGATCCGTACAGCCGCGGAAGCCGTGGGTTCAACGGTCGTCATCATTTTTGTGGTAAACCTGTTCGCCTTGCTCTTTCGCCTGACCCCCGGTTTTATTTCAACCCTTGTTGAACAGAAAGAACTGATCTTCAATATCATGATCTGGGTCGCTCCTGGGGTATTGATCGGTGGTCAGATCGGCCCGGAAGTGGCAAAAAAATTGTCGAAGAGGGGAATACAGATCTATGTAGGGATCCTGCTGGTATTCGTTGGTATTTTGATCTTTCTGCGAACTTTTTCCGGAGTTTGATGCTATATCTACGAGACCACACATGTTTTTTGCGAAGCATTGTTTGCTATCGATAGGGGGAAATTTCGTATCATCCTAGAGACGAACATCCTGCCCCTGATACCGAACATTTGAACGAGGGTCACTCATCTGAAAATGATATATTACCATCATTATCGATGATGTCACCAAATTCCGATAGGATGGCTGACCTTATCTCGTCAGAGGCGAACCTCATCAAATGCGACAATACCATAGGATAGTTCTCCAGATAGTTCGGCAGGACGATCCCACCATTGTCACCGTTCAATCTGATACCTATTGGAGATGGTACGCGATATGTTCTGATGAACTTCAACCGTGAAATTCCCCGCCACTCCAAATAAATGCCTTTCATTGGTCCGTTTCTCCTTACTATGAAACCTTGTATCCCATTTCGATCATAGACATAGAGATGTCTCAGGTTTACCCTGGTATACCATGTGCCTAGAGAGATCGGTATGAAGAACCCGAAAATGATGGATGCCGATAAGGACCCGAACATGTTGTCGGGGATATCACTATCAACCAAGGTAAGAGCGAATATCAGGAAGAAGAGATCGAACATGAGCATCGATCCGACGACCAATGGTAGACCTGATACGTTCGCCCACGACAATGTCTGTTCGTGTGGACCGGCCATTCGTCCTAAGGCTTCTAAAGCCTCATTCCTACGTTTCAGAAACGATGTCTGGATGCGTCGAAATGAAACGATCAGTACAAAATTCATAACGAACAGAAAGATCATTAACAGGAATAACGCACCATCAGCATTCATTTTGAACCAGTGGACCGATGACCGCCAATGAAACATTTTAAATTATTGATAGGATGCCAAACGATCTGAGCGCACCGATCACTATAGCATTCTTTTCTGACGATCGTACCCCAACTCTATATCTCGCGTTCAAACCGATCGTTGGATGGGGCAACGTTTGTAAAGTCCTCGGACGAATTTGATCCGAGGTCCCTTTTACCCCTGGGTAATGTAATCATGGTTTTATTCAGGACAGTTGTGTTTTGGCCATCGTTTTCTAGATGCTCAGTACGGTGCTTGTCTCTGGTGTTTTAACCCAAACGACGGTAGGAAAATGGAATAGTGACGAGAAATTACTTCGATGTTCTATCCCCAATATTCAATGGCAGATTAGAGTTCGAACGCCGGGCAAATGGCTAGACGCAGGGGTCGGTGGGAGCCATCGACCCGATGACCGCCTAGAGTTTTCAAATATCCCTTCATTCGGTGGGTTTTCCGTCGTACTCCTCGGGCTCTCTGAGCGCATCGGCCTTGGTATGGCGGACTACCTTGTCAATATGCTCGGGTGGCGAATAGATGGTATACAGCTTGAGGTCCTTTGTAGATGAGGTATTGATCACGTTATGCCTTGCCCCCGAAGGTACTATGACCCCGCTGCCGTCATTGACTCGGTGCTCCACGCCATCAATGACGACCGTACCCTCCCCTTCCTCGAATCTAAAGAATTGATCAATGGTATCATGGACCTCTTCACCAATATCCTCGCCGGGCTTAAGGTTCATCAGAACAAGCTGGCTGAACTTTCCTGTGTAAAGCACATGGCGGAAATCGGAGTTCTTCCTTGTTTCTTGCTCCAGATTTGTCGAAAATCCCTTCTTGGTCTTCATGTTTTCACCTTTTTAAAACTAGTTTGATTATAATATCGTTTAGATGGTATCGATATTTATTCTTATACAAAGAAAGTTAATGTGAAGTCAGAGCGATTCTATTTATCTAAATAGATTACATAAAACAACTAAGTTTTTCCACAGCCAGTGTAGACAAATATTGGTGTGAGGGTAGTAAATAATTAATTAAAATGACCCTTTTAATCCAATGATGCTTCCGTTTGACCTGCCTTCGAATTTCCAGACCATGAATAAAAGTAAGGAATATGATTTCTGTGATCGGGCATAAAAAATGATCATCCGATAAAATTATCCTCGCTTGGGAAATCTCATCGGATGGGTATATTTTACTTCTTGCCCTTCGATGGTCTATTCAGGTTAGAATTTTTGACCGGGGCTACAACGGCGGACGAGGGTTTTGAACCCCTGTGGTCTGACCGATTGTTGTTCACGGGGGGGTCATCCGCTCCCTTTTTTTTCTTTTTCATATCGCTCATAGTTACCTGTGAATAATAGGGATGTTTAGATGTTAAAGTTAATGAGACCGATCTAAAAAGCGTATATTGATCGTCTGACTCGAAATGATTCGATCGTTTGCCTTGACGACCTTGATCATTTTATACACCCAGAACGGGAGCATTTCCATCGCCGTTACTAGGCCAAGGAACGCCAGTATACCCCATATTATCCATCCGTTATCATACGTGATCTACAGAATGCCGAATATGGAGGTAGAGTCGAGCCGGCAGATGGCACGCCCCCGAACGGACCCAAGTACTTCCCCCCTTTCATTTTGATGTTTGATATGGTGTTCTTGATCGGTCCGTATGTAGGCCAGGGAAATCCAATCTCATAAATGTAATAAATGATCGTATGGAGGTACCCCTATTGGGGATGCGGACGCGTATCGTTTAATCCATTGTCGTCCCTCTCCTGAGCGTCCGAATATCCTTATCCTACATGGGATATTGTTGTTTGATCTAGCGACGAAGGAGACCTGTAAATGAGGATTGCTATTGCAGGCGCGGGTATGTCCGGGGCCTATCTGTTCAGACGTCTCATCAACGACGGTTTCAAAGGCATCGATCTTTTTGATGTTAAAAAAAATAACCCGTGCGGGTGCAGACCGTGTGCCTGGGGCTTTGCGCCAAGAGCGGAATCCTTTAATTTGATCGCGAAGGTGACCGATCCCGACCGTTTCGAACTTCAAGGATCTGAGATGATATCGTTCGATGGGATCGACATCCGTTCTAACATGTTGACAATGAACAAACCTGCCCTGATCAAAGAAATGATAGGCGACACTGAAATTAAGCAAGGCCTGATCGACTTGACCAAGTATGATAGGGTCATTGACGCCACTGGAGTGAGCAGAGCTTATCTTCCCCCTATCAAGGACGATCATATCGCTGAATGTACCCAGTACAGGGTAAGGAGCGAAGAACCGCTTGGGTTTTGGTTCAGAACTTCATCTGTAGGTTATGAATGGTGCTTTCCGCTCGGCGAAGATGAGTTTCATATTGGGATCGGAAGCCTCAAGTCCGATGTCAGATCATTTCGACCGTTGAAGAACAAGGATGGTCGGGACCTATCTGTACAAGTACTGTGCAAATGTCATAGCAGCGTAAGATTGACAGCACCTTTCTTTTCGCAGCCGTTCGTGCAAGACCAGAAGATAGTTGGCATAGGAGAGAGCATTGGAGCGGTCTCCCCGCTAGCTTCGGATGGAAATCTATATGCCATGCAGTGTGGGGAGATGCTCCTTGATAATTGGGACGATCTCGATCGCTATTCGGAAAAGGTGCTTAAAAGGTATGACTGGATGAGAAAAGAGCGAAATGGTTTGGATAAGCTGATGGAGGGGCGGACACCATCGCTCCTCGAGTCAATGAGCATGAGGAAGCACCTCAAAACGGTGGGCGTCGAAATAAGGGCCCGCCACATTCTCAGATTATTACGAAATATGTCGAAGTGATTACAGATATCTCTTAAAAAAACCAAGTATTGATCGAATAACATGGATGATGCTTGAAATTTTATTAGCATATCCCTCAGTATGACCAGTACATATATTAAATAAAATACATAATTAATATTCTGTTTCGATTTCTTTCCATTCCATTCAATGAACGAGCTGATGAAAAAGGATAAGTAAATAACCCCGTTCTTACTTTTTACACCTATGGTACTTGAATCACAATTCGGAGCCCAGGCCTTGATGGTATTGGGCGGAGTACTGATTCTTGTACTGTTGCTGTTCTTGTTGGTCGCGTTTATTGTGGTAAGTATTGTCTTCCTATCAATTAAACATGGGAAATTCTATTTTCCCAAGCTGATAAGGACCGGCTTTACTTTCATGGAGGACGTCATTAAACACATCTGCGCGCTCTATGGATTGAAGGAAGCCGATCTCACGATATTTTTCATCCAATTACATAACAGAATGAGCGAAGGTAATTTCGCTAAGGTCGAAACGAAGGACCGCGCCATCTTCCTCCCCCATTGCCTTAGATCGTTGAAATGCCCCGCTAACCTGACCGAAGAAGGACTGAACTGCAAGCATTGCGGGAAATGCGACCTTGATCATTCCATAAATGAGCTTGAGGAGATGGGCTACAAAGTTTTCATCGTTCCTGGCTCCACATTCATCGGACGCATGGTCAAGAAATATATGCCCCGCGCCATTATTGGAGTGGGCTGCCTGAGAGAGATAAAGGATGGGCTTGAGTTCGCAGATAGGCTCGGGGTCGAAGTCATGGGCGTGATCAATAAGACCGATGGCTGCATTGAGACGCTGGCTGATTGGCCTGAACTGATGAAGATCGCTTCATTGAAGGCACCGAAGATCGGATCATAGAATTCTCTGTCATCAGAGAGTGTTACCTTTGAGGACCAGAGCCACATTGGACCTATTATGACCCTGTGATCATGATTAGGCCGAAGTAGTTACAAATAACATAATCGAATAAACTGATCAACTCTGCGATATTCCAGTGACAAACGGGATGATAGTATAAACTTAAAAAAATTGATGCGGGGGAAGGCCCTCGAATACTGAGGTAGCCAGTAATCCTTTAACAATGGTCAATAAGAGGGTATTTGCATAAATCTTTTATTTTTATTTATGAACAAATATTCTTTTTAGGCTTTGATATATTACTTATTTTACATTAATTTAAAGGTGCAAATGGAGACAATACCTCTCTTTTCAGAAGGGCGGATGTGGGCCCGTGCGTTATTGCTAAGCCAGTAAGTATTTTATGAATTTCAATCGAAGATGGAAAATAATGGAAGTGAAGGTTCGAAGAGAATAGCACGAAATTGTTTACTAGCGGGTTCCGGATCATCTTCTGAACAATGATCGAAATTTCCCTAAGATGTTTGGACGCATGGGGGGGCGATCTCGACTGAGCCCGCTTCTAATTCCATCGATCGAACTTCCAGTTTGAAGAACAGAGGAGATCTTTTTCGATCCAGGAACTCTCCGATGTTACCGAAGAATGTATCTGGACCATAAAAAAAATAAAAAGGTTTCGATCAGGGCTGTCCTCCTTTCGGCCCCCTCGTCCTCAGGAAGATCAAGGCGATCGCTGCAACGGCCAGGATGATGCCCGTCAAGCAAAGCAGCAGGTAGGTCGTTCCGTCGCTCTCCCGAGCGTCCTGCGCCTCATCCAGGCTCGCCTGCATTGCTGTCAAATTCGTCTTCGCTGTTTCCAGGTCGGCTATCGTCTGGTTCAACAAGGTTGAGAGCGCGCTCTTGTCCGCGTTCGACAGCACCAGATCGGACCTCATGATCGAAGCGTTCGAGTCGGTCGAGTACAGCGAGTCCCTCAGTGAGATGAGCGCCTCCTGCGCCGCCGTCACCTGGTCGATCGCCAATGTCAGGTTCTCGATCGTGCCGTTCAGCTTGGCATTTACTTCATCGAGGCGCTCGTTGATGGCGTTCAGCTCGTCATTGAGATCGGAGATGTTCTGATCCTGCTCCGAGTTCTCATCGACATACGTGACGGTGATGCTCGAAGACGCGATGCCTTGCTCAATATCGGATGCCGTTGCCGTTATCGTGTTCGATCCCTCGAGGAGAGGGATGACCACTGAGAAGTGCCCGTCCGAACCGAGGGACACAACGAATCCATTGATGACCAGGCTTGTTCCCGGGTTTGTGGTGCCGGTCACCTGGATGGTCGGTGAATAGACCGTAATGCCCGAAAGCGGGGTCTCTATGGTCACGATCAATGGAGCATAATTTTTTCCGTAGATGTTAGAGGCAGAGCCGTCTTGCTGGTACCATACCGCCACGGCGTTGTCATCATCGTTCAAGGAGACCTGAGGGCAATAGGCATACCCAGTGCTGTTCCCTAGGAGCGTTACCGTCCCCCAGGCACCGGCGGAGTACCGGTTGGCGTAGACGCTAGAGGCAGAGCCGTCATACTGGTACCATACCGCCACGGCGTTCCCTTTATCGTTCAAGGAGACCTGAGGGAGATAGGCATTCCCAGTGCCGT
The DNA here is from genome assembly GCA_035527755.1 of Methanomassiliicoccales archaeon. Taxonomy (NCBI): domain Archaea; kingdom Methanobacteriati; phylum Thermoplasmatota; class Thermoplasmata; order Methanomassiliicoccales; species Methanomassiliicoccales archaeon. Next base: position 62,266 of record DATKZX010000006.1, read on the forward strand.
TCTCCAGGAGCGTTGCCGTCCCCCAGGCACCGGCGGAGTACCAGTTAGCGTAGACACTAGTGTAAGAGCCATCGACCTGTTGCCATACCGCCAGGGCGTTCCCATCATCGTCCAAGGAGACCTGAGGGTATGAGGCATACCCAGTGCTGTTCTCTAGGAGCGTTGCCGTCCCCCAGGCACCGGCGGAGTACCGGTTAGCGTAGACCCTAAGGTAAGAGCCATCGTGCTGTTGCCATACCGCCACGGCGTTCCCATCATCGTCCATGGCGACCTGAGGGTATATGGCATCCCGAATGTCGTCCTCCAAGAGCGTTGCCGTTCCCCAGGCACCGGCGGAGTACCGGTTGGCGTAGACGCTATAGAAAGAGCCGTCATACTGGTACCATACCACCACGGCGTTGCCATCGTCGTCCATGGCGACCTGAGGGTAATAGGCATTCCCCGCGCCAGTCTCCAGGAGCGTTGCCGGGTCCGGCCATCCCGTCCTCGATAAGGCCTGTACGTTCGAAGGTACGCCGATGATCGTCAATACAAGGGAGGCCAGTACGATGAATGTAAGCATTCTTTTTGATTCCATATTGATATTTTTAATGATCATGAATATTCAGTGTGTTGTAGATTTGTGATATATAAATAATGCAATATTTTGAAAATGCCACTTTCTGAGATGTTTTCAATACCGGTGACAACATTAATTCTATTCCAGGGGTCATGCGAGTTCTGCAACGACGGAGAAATCTTATTGTCGTAGAAAACAGCAGCAGGCATCGGTCAGCGCCCGAAAACTGTGGAATGAAAAACCCTCAGAACGGGATGCTGGCCCGATTCCAGATGTCAAAAATCCTCTGATTGACAATAATTAATGGATGCCTGGCTACGCGTGATGGTGCGGGGGAAGGGATTCGAACCCTCGAACCACTAAGGACAGAATCTTAAGTCCTGCGCCGTTGGCCAAGCTTGGCTACCCCCGCGTATCTCGCCCATAGATGAACCAACATAATAATTTTATTCGTGCATAGAGGAGAGATCTAGCATCTAGAAAATCTATTATCATGCCCGATCGACACGGTCCAGATGTCATTAGGTCATTTTATTAAGGACGATCTAACCGGATCACCTGTTCTTGATGAACGTCCCCTCCCTCAATTCGGAGAACGCTCGTTCGATCTCCTCATTGGTGTTCATTACGATGGGTCCGCCCCATGCTATTGGTTCGCGCAACGGTTCGCCTGATACCAGGATGGACCTTGGCCACCTTCCGGTGAACGGTCATGATATTGACTATGCCGTGAACAAGGATTAATGTGTTTTGAGACGGGCAGATACCGATTTATCAACGGCAGTCCATATCATCCCCATCGGGGAAACGAGATGGCTAGGAAGATTATCTGGCATTGCGCTTGCGGGCGGGACTTCGAGATGGAGACCGAGCTACGACCGGACCGCTGCCCGATCTGCGGGGGCGAAGATATAGAAAGGATCGAGCTGCCCAGCAGATGGTCCAAATTGATCGGGGACCCAAAAAAGAAGGATAAGGTCTGGTGGTGGAGGTAGATGGACTGGCCCCTGAACAATTGGATCCTCTCTTTCAGGAGGATCGGTTGAGGGACCGAAAGTAATGCTTACTTGACCTTGCATGAATCACCGTCGCAGACCTTGAGTATCGGACCTAGTTCCTGATCGATGATATCCACCAGGTCCGGTTTTCCTATCTCGACCAGTTCGTAGCGAACGCGTACGATAGGTTTGTTGACGTTCATTATCCGGCGCAGGTCGACCGGCGTTCCGGCGACGACGACATCGCAATCGGCCCGGTTGATGGTCTCCTCCATGTCCTCGATCTGCTCGTCGGTGTAGCCCATGGCCGGCAGTATCGGACCCAGGTGCCTGTATTTCTCATACATTTCCTTGACAGACCTGACCGCGTAAGGCCTGGGATCGATTATGTCCAAAGCTCCGTTGTCCTCGGCGGCGATGGTCCCGGCGCCAAAGGCCATTCCCCCATGCGTGAGCGTAGGTCCGTCCTCCACCACCAGTGCCCTCTTCCCCTTGACCATCGAGGGGTCGTCCACCTTAATGGGCGAGGCGGCCTCGATGACGATGGCCGTGGGATTGTACTTGGCGATGTTCTCCTTTACCCGCAGAATGTTGCGCCGGTCGGCGGTCTGCACCTTGTTGATGATGACCACGTCCGCCAGACGCAGGTTAACTTCCCCGGGGTGATACGATATCTCGTGACCGGGACGATGCGGGTCGGTCAGAACGATATGCAGGTTGCTCTCGTAGAACGGCAGGTCGTTGTTCCCCCCGTCCCAGACGATGACGTCCGCCTCCTTCTCCGCTTCTCTCAGAATACGCTCATAATCAACACCGGCGTACACCACGATGCCGTTGTCTATCAGCGGCTCGTACTCCTCCCTTTCCTCGATGGTGCAGTCCTGCGTTTCCAGATCGGCGTATTCGCCGAACCTCTGAACCGCCTGTTTCGTCAGGTCGCCATAGGGCATGGGGTGCCTGACCACTACCACCTTCAATCCCTTTTCACGCAGGATGGAGCATATGCGGCGAGTGGTCTGTGATTTCCCGGCCCCGGTCCTAACGGCGCAGACCGATATCACCGGTTTGTTGGAGCGCAACGTTATACGGCTATTGCCCATCAAACGGAAGTCTGCACCCAAAGAGAGCACCCAGGAGGCCTTGTGCATCAGATCGGAATGGGAGATGTCGCTGTAGGCGAAGATCACCTGGTCGACCTTCTCGTTCTTGATGATCGAAGGCATGTCCTCCTCGGCGGTGATAGGTATGCCATCGGGATACAATGAGCCGGCCAAGGATGCGGGGTAGCAACGTCCATCGATATTCGGGATCTGGGCGGCGGTGAACGCCACCACGTGGTATTTCTCGTTGTCCCGGAAATATGTATTGAAGTTGTGGAAATCGCGTCCAGCAGCTCCCATGATGACGACCCTGCTCTTCTTCATGTTCGACCCTATACTATTATCGAGACCGTTGATGATACACTTTTCTCTACGGTTAAGAGAATAATATCAATAGCCCGAGATAGCAAACATTTGAGTATTCACTTATCGATTCATTGCGGATGGTCTACCGCATTCCCTCCGCCAAGGTCCTAGAGGACTCCATACGGAAGATCATTCGAGAGCAGCAGAGCATCCCCTCCCAACGTCGCTTCGCCGAGCTGGTGCTGGAAGACCTCAAGAAAAAGAACCTTGACTTCAAGGTCGGGGAGGAGCGCATCAGAAGGATGGCCGTCCTTAAAGACCTGGCCAGGATCACCATCCAATATCGTGAGACCAAGGACGCCAGCCGGAGAGGACGGTGTCCAGTATGCTCCTCGTCAACTGAGGAGCTGCATAACCTGACGTTGGATGACAGGAAGGTGGAACTGGGCTACAAGTGCACCAAGTGCCCCTTCTGGACCGGCCCTCGGAAACGGGTGCCAGTGCGTTACATATTCTCCATTCAGGGCATGATCGTCCCTCCGACCAAAAAGAAAGGCAAGTACGCTCAGTGGAAGTTCGCCTGATCTTTTCAACGATATCCACCCGGAATCGTTTTTAAACGCCAATGCGCATTCCTTGAACATGTGCCGAAGCACTGTTTACATGTCCACCGCCGATGGGGTACTGGAGCTCATGCAGGGCGTGGTCAGGATCGTCAAGGAGGAGGACCGCTTGGTGATCCTGGACGATCTGGGCGAGCGTTTGGAACTAAGGGATGTCCGGGTCAGGGAGATCAACCTGATGAGCAATAATATCGTGCTGGAAAAAGAATGATATCTCTTTGGAATGCGGGACGCCCATCATCATTCTCCAATGAGCCGGCGGACCTGCCGCTGGTCCAATTTTAACAGCTCGGAGGGAACGAGCCTTGGCACGATTATCTTCCAGTTACCGTTCCTGGCGAAGACCTTTTTGAACAGCGGGACCGATTCCTCGAAGCGGCCGTTATTTGCCAACGCCACCGCGTGCCAGAAGACCATCTCCTCATTTTCCGGAAAGAGCGATTCCGCCTTCGAATAGCATTCGAGCGAATCCGCCATGTTCTCCTTCTCCATGGCCGCGTCCCCGGCGTCCATGCTCTCGTAGGCTTGATGCACGCGCAATAAACGCCTCATCTCCTTCAGCGGTTCGGCGTGATCGTCCACCCTGAGGTCGACAAGACGGTCCTTCCAGACAGACCCAGTGCTTTTCTCCCGGACCACTACGATAGCGGCGCTCTGCCTTCCCCGAATGTCGCCGCCGGCAGCCTCCGCCGCTTCCAGGACTAGCATGATCCTCTCACCCAACGGCCCTTCGGAGGAGACGAACGCATCGGCCATGTCCCCCCACACGCTATCGTTCAGCATCATGTTGGCCTGGACGGAGTAGTTCTTTCCGAAGATATGCCCGGCCTCGGCCACGCATTTCTTTCCCGTGTGGGCGTGGGTGCGTCCCTGGGAATCGATCATCGCCAGCTGCCGGAAGTCTCTTCCATTGTCCGCTTGGATCATCGGTCCCACGGCCTCCTTCGGCGTCTTTCCTTCGCTGATAAGTGCCAACCCCTGAGGACCGAAGGCCGGATTGGTGAAGGACTGCGTGACCACCACGCCGATGCCGGCCAGGGCCCAAGGGACCGCGGTACCGACGGAGAACCAATGAGACTGCACCCCAGCGCCCATCTCACCGGTGCCTTCGTCCCGGGCGACTATGGAATAGGTGTGGGCGAACGGCCCTTTCATTAAATGATCTGGAACCAGCATGATGACCACTGCCCCGATGATAGAGATGAAGAAAAATAAAGGTTGGTAAGATGTTTTGCTCGAGCCTCCGGATAAGGCTCATTCGCAGTTCTCGAACTGGCTGTTGTACAGGTCGCTGTAGAACCCGCCCTGGCCCAGAAGCTCCTCGTGCGTCCCCATCTCCACGATGCTCCCTTCCCTCATCACCAGGATGGTGTCGGCATCCTTGATGGTGGAGAGACGGTGGGCGATGATGAAGGAGGTCCTTCCCACGGTGAGGTCATCCATCGCCTTCTGGATGATCTTCTCGGTCCTGGTGTCCACGGAGCTGGTCGCCTCGTCCAGTATCAACAGTGGAGCGTTCTGCACCACCGCCCGGGCGATGGTCACCTGCTGCTTCTGCCCCATGGATATCTTCGACTCATCGTCCAGCTTGGTGTTGTAGCCGTCCGGGAGCGTGGCGACGAAGTGGTGTATGCCCGCGGCCTTGCACGCTTCCTCGATCATCTCGTCCGTGACTCCCTCTTTCCGATAGGCGATGTTCTCCCGTATCGTACCTTCGAACAGCCAGGTGTCCTGCAGCACCATGCAGAACATGCCGTGCACGTTGTTCCTGGTGAGCTCCTTGGTAGAGATCCCGTCGATCAGAATGTCCCCGGAGTTCACCTCATAGAAGCGCATCAGCAAGTTCACGATGGTAGTCTTTCCGGCGCCGGTAGGACCGACGATGGCCACCTTCTGCCCGGGCCGGACGTGGAAGGAGAAGTTGTGGATGACCTCGCGTTCCGGCGTATAGCCGAACGATACGTTGCGGAACTCCACGTCCCCCTTTACGTCCGTATGGACCAGCTTCTTGCCGTCCTCGTTCTCCATCTCCGGCTCCTCCAGGAACTCGAAGACCCTTTCGGAAGCGGCTGCCACCGACTGCAGGCTGGTCATTGCCTGTCCCAACTGCGTCAGCGGCTGGGTGAATAACCGAACGTAGACCATGAAGGCCACGATGACCCCGATGGATATGGCGCCATTGAGCACTTGCACCGCGCCTACGATGCATACGGCGACATACCCGAAGTTACCGATGAAGCCCATCAGCGGCATCATCATTCCCGACAGGAACAACGATTTGAACGCGCTGTCGAACAGCTCGTCGTTGATCGAGTCGAACTCGTTCTGGGCGGCCTTCTCGCCGTTATACGCTTTAACGATCACGTGTCCGGTGTACATTTCCTCCACGTGGCCGTTCAATCGCCCGAGATGCTTCTGCTGGCGCTGGAAGTGCTTCTGCGACTTGATCATGATGAAGGCCATGAGCATGAAGCCGGCGAGGGCCGAAAGCACGGCCGCTGCCGTCATGATCACGTCGTTCATGAGCATCATGACCAGCGATCCGATGAGAAGCGCGGCGGCGCTCATCAACATGCCCACGCTCTGGTTCATGGACATGCTGATGGTGTCCACATCGTTCGTCACCCGGCTCAGCACGTCCCCGTAGCTCGTTTTATCGAAATACCTCAGAGGCATGCGGTTTATCTTCTCCGAGATGTCCGTGCGCAGACGCTTGGAAAGCTTCTGCACGATGGTGGCGACTATGAAACCCTGGCCGTACGTAAGGACGGTCGAAAGCAGGTAGATGATCACCAAGAAGGTACCTATCTCCGCTACGCCGCCCAGATCTATCGTTCCGGACATCATCCCGCCGGCGATGAGGTCCGTCAGCTCGCTCAGCTTGTCGGGACCTATGACCGTGAATATGGTTCCTATGATCACCAGTATGGACGCTACGATCAGCGCCGGGATGTATGGGCGCATATAGCCCAGCATCTTCTTCCAGGCCGTCCTGAAGCTTTTCGGCTTGCCGGCCATCATCGGGCCGTGCCCGGGACCGAATCCGGCGGGACCCCTAGGCCCTCTAGGCTTGCTATCGTCGGCGCTCATCGTCTCATGTCCTCCTCGGTGAGCTGAGACTCCACGATCTCCCTGTACACCGGGCAGGTGTCCAGGAGCTCGCGGTGCTTTCCTATTCCGGCCACGGAACCGTTGTCCAGTACCACTATCTTGTCGGCGTCCATTATCGTCCCGACCCTCTGCGCCACGATGATGCTGGTGACGTCGGCCGTCTCCCGCTTCAGGGCGCTCCTGAGACTACGGTCCGTACGGTAATCCAGGGCGGAGAAAGAGTCGTCGAATATGTAGATCTCCGGGCGGCGGCAAACAGCCCTAGCGATGGACAAACGCTGTTTCTGCCCTCCGGAAACGTTCGTTCCGCCCTGTGCGATGGAGGCGTTGTATCTTCCGTCCATGGCCTCCACGAACTCCTCACCTTGGGCGATGGCGACGGCGGTACGGACGTCTGCCTCCGTGCGCTCCACGGACATGTCGCCGTAAGCGACGTTGGAGAACACCGTCCCCGAGAACAGCGTGGCCTTCTGCGGCACGTATCCCATCTTCTTATGCAGCGCATCCTGGGTGTAATCGCGGACGTCCACGCCGTCCACCAGGACCTTCCCGTCCGTGACGTCGTAGGAACGCAGCAGCAAGTTCACGATGGTGCTCTTCCCGCTGCCGGTCGAACCGACGAAGGCGACTATCTCACCTTGGTCAGCCTTGAAGCTGATGTCCTTGAGCACGTAGTCCGCGGCGCCAGGGTACTTGAAGCTGACCTTGTCGAACACAATCTCCCCGTTGCCCGGTTGGTCGGCAACGGTCCCGTCTTTTATCGACGGCTCGGTCTCTATGATCTCCTCTATCCTCTTGGCGGATACCATGGCCCTGGGGAGGATGAAGAACACGATGACCAGCATCATGAATCCCATCACGACCTGCATGGCGTACGCCAGGTACACGATCATGTCCGAGAACAGGGCTATCTGCGCCGGAAGCCCGGAGGCGGCGTCGATGAGGAAAGCCCCTATCCAGTAGATGGATAGCGCCAGAATACCGATCACCGAAGACATGACTGGCATCAATAGCGCCATCGCGCGGCTGGTGAACAGGTTGTTCGCCGTCAGTTCTTCGTTAGCCTTCTCGAACTTATTCTCCTGAAATTTCTCAGCGTTATATGCCCTGATGACGCGAATCCCCTTCAGGTTCTCCCGCATGTGCCTGTTGACGTCGTCCGTCAGCCATTGGATCTTCTTGAAGCGGGGGATGACGAAGTACATCAGGATCCCGATGAGAGTGAGCATAACGATGATGGCCACGGCGGTGGCGGTGGTCCACTGCCAGCTCTTGCCAGATATCTTAATTATCGCCCAGCCAGCCATTATCGGCGCTTTGACGATGACCTGCATCCCGATGGCCACGGCCATCTGCACCTGGGTGACATCGTTCGTCGCCCTGGTGATCAAGCTGGCCGTGGAGAACTTGTTGATCTCGTTCGCAGAGAACGACTGCACCTTATGGAACTGCATGGAACGGATGCGCTTGGCCAGCGACGTCGCCACGTACGCGGCGATGTAGCCGATAATAAGCGCCGTCCCCAGGCTGCTCAGCGCCAGGCCGAGCATCGGCCAGCCCTCGTCCATCACCTGCCCCACCGTCCCGCCGGTCTGCAGCAGGGTGGTGATATGGTACATGTAATCAGGGATCTCCAGGTCCAGCCAAACCTGCAGGACGATGAAGCCCGTGCATGCGACGATGAGAGCCCATTCCTTCGCTTTGAGATGCTTCAATATCATTGCTTCAGCTCCTTCTCCAGCTCGGCTATGTACAAATCGAGCACCCGGAGGTTGTTCTGCACGGCGTCACGGACCTCCTGGAGATGCTTGAGCCGTTCTTCAGGGGACCTCTCGTCCAGGGGGATGAAGTTCTCCACCGCCCCCTTCCGCTCCAAGTAAGCCCTTCCCATCACTGTCATGGTGCGGGCCATGAACAGTATCCCGGAGGTCATGGTGGCCAGCGTCTCGTCCAGCCATCCCTCGCCTTCCGGGGTGAGGGAGTAATGGTCCTTGCCCTCCGCGTTCCTCACCGACAGCAGCCCGTGCTCCTGCAGGCGCCGCAGGGCTGGATACACCGCTCCGGTCTGGGGGTCCCATACTCCTTGATAATCCTCACGCAGCGCCTTGATCAACTCGTATCCGTACATGGGCCGGTCCGCCAGCTTGATCAGCATTATCAGCTGCGACGGGCTGATCCGGTTGCCCTTGTACATGTGCGGTTTCCCCATCATGACCTTGGACCTCCTAGGTAGTGGTCTACTAGGTAGAGCGGTACTACACACCTCCTATTTTAAGATTGGTCCCTACATCCGAATCGGTACCAGTCAGGGATTAGTATAAATTCGGGAAGTCTTTTCAAAGTGATATGGAACTGAGCTTTGACGAGATCCCAGAGGACCTTTGGGACGATTGGGTGTGGCTGGTGTCCCCCGCCGGACTGATGAGGGCGGTGGAGGAAGAGAGCCAGCCCATACTGAGCAGTTCCTATCAGGTGACCTCTACATACACCATCAATCTGCCGAAGATGGTGCTTTTCGACCTCATGTGGAGCTCCCGCCTAGAGGTGGGGGAGAATGGAGTGGTGGACGCCATGGACCTCCATCGTACCGTGGACCGGAACCCGAACCTCATATTGGATAGCCTCGACTTCCTGCTGAGGAACTACCCCCTGGTGCTCCGCTGGAAACTGAGCCCGGAGCAGATCACGGACCTGTCACCCAACATCTGGGACGACATCAGCGAACCGCCGGACCTGCTGTGGCACGTGCCCCAGGAACTGGAAGGGATGTCCTTGGACCTCGAGAGCCTGGCCATAGATTACTTCAATCCTTTCATCCCCTCCCTGCGCCGCCTTATGGTGCACCGTTCGGTCATAGGGGTCATCTCACCCCTGAAGACCCTGGACCATGTGCGGATGGCCCGGGAAGATCCGGACCATGTCATGCGCGAAGGGCTCCTGACATCCATCGAAGAACTGAGGTCGAGAGGTCTGATCGAGGTGGGGGAAGGTAGGGTCAGACGCTTGACCGAAAAGGGGGCGAGAATGATAGGGACCGAGCCGCTCTCGGACTGTCTCGGTTGCCGTTGCCGTGTGGAAGAACTGCTGGAATATGAGCTGGGTGGCGAAGAGGACTGATCTTCCTACGATCTGATGCATATATCGTTGCAATTCCGCTCGATCATTGGACCGAATCGTAGATGAACTTGAACATTTCGTAGTAATATTCTGAATCCTTTTATGATTCGCATGATAATCTTTATCAGGGGGTACTATATTTGGCGCTTGGGTCCTTAGATGAAGCTTTGGGATTTTAGTAGGGTCAAGGACGGTAAGGTCAGAATAGGGGATAAAATACGCCACCGTGTGGGCTTGGAGGATGGAAGTCAAGTATATTCCACCCTTTTCAGGTACGAACACAATGGGGCGCGTGGACATGAGATCGTCCTATCCACGTTCGGACCGGAGAACTACCGGGAGCTGTGCAATCTCACTTTCTACATGATCGATTCGCCTGGCGCCTGCGCTCAGGCGGCCAAGTTCCTGTCCGACCGAAACGTGGACATCCTGAACTCGGTCTCGGTCAGCATGACCTGCGGCATCTCCATGGTCTGGAAGATGCTGGTGGACCTTTCCTATTACGGAGACTCCACTCAGTTGACGGAGGACTTTGCGGCCATAAGGCGCACCAGCCCCACCGCCCTCTCGAAGGTGGAGGGACTTGAGATATCCACCTCCCACATCAGCGACCGCTATACCAAAGGTGTCAGTGGCCCTCAGTCCTCGAAGATAACGGCCAAGGCGCTGCGCAAGGTTTCTCGCTCCCCTTCACCGATAAAGGACGAGAGCTTCCCCATTCCAAAGGATTACCTGGACCAGCTGGAAGGCGTGACCGAGGGTACGCCGGTCATGATGGTGGGGGACGTGGACTCCTGGGTGCTATCGATGTCATTCCTGCCTGACGACTGTCTGATCGTGGAGATGTCCTTCGAGATCCCGGACAAGCCCGGCGCCATTTACCGGGCCACGGAAGCGTTGGCAGCTCAGGACGTCAATCTACTGGCGGTCTCGTCAAGGGTGCTGGTATACGGGCAGAAGATGGCCCTGGACCTGGTGGCCGATCTGAGCCACGCCGGCGATCTGGACAAGGTGGTCGAGGCGATCTTGACCTCGTTGGGCGGGGAGTTCAAGCTCCGTTCCAAGGGCGTTGTGGTCTTTTGAGGCCTCAAAAATGCTGATAGGCCGCAAGGTACTGGTGAAAGATGAGGTGACCTCCACCAACGAGGTCGCCAGGTCCCTGGCCCTGGAAGGTGAGCCAGAGGGGACCGTGGTCACGGCCGTCCGCCAGAGCGGAGGGAAAGGGAGGATGGGCCGCCAATGGGAATCACCTGAGGGCGGGGTCTATCTCTCGGTGATCCTGCGGCCAGAGCTACCGGCCTCCGACCTTACATTACTAACGGTGATGTCCTGCCTGCCAGTGGCCCAGGCCATCGAGGAGGCCTGCCATTCCGTCCCGACCATCAAATGGCCGAACGACGTGAAGCTCAAGGGCCGCAAGGTCGCCGGGGTCTTGGTGGAAGCGTGCTACCGCGGCGGCGAGCCGCGATTTCTGATATTGGGCATAGGGATCAACCTGAACACTGAACCTGGGCATCTCAGATCGCCGGAGGCGGGCAGCGTGGCCGACCTTTGCGGCAATAACCTGGACCAGGAACATTTCATGAACGTGTTGTTGTTCAAACTGGATGACATGTACGCCAAGTTCAGAAAGGGCGACCGGGACCTCTCCCTGTACGAAAGGTACAGCGAGTCCCTGGGCAAGGAGGTCGAGGTGAGGTTGGGGGACCAACACGTCAAAGGTAAGGCGATGCACCTGGATGCCGATGGGTCCCTGGTGCTGAGGTCCGATGACGGGATGATATATCGAGCGACCTCCATACACGACGTGATCACATTGGACCGCGGACAGGTACGATTTGAAACGGGTAACGTTCATTAGCTAGGAGCACGAATAAAGGGGGAGCATCATGGGCGAGGACAAGGTCAAGGAACTTCGGGAAATGAAGAAGCGGTCGAGGGCCGGCGGCGGAGCGGAGCGGGTCGAGATGCACCGCATGCAGGGCAAGATGACCGCCCGGGAGAGAGTGGACACTCTGCTGGACCCCGGATCATTCGTTGAACTGGACCCCTTCGTTTCCCACCAGGCCTATCATTTCGGCATGGAGAAGCAGAAGATGCTTGGGGATGGCGTTGTCACCGGTCATGGGACCATCGAAGGTCAGCAGGTGTTCGTCTATGCCCAGGACTTCACCGTCTTCGCCGGATCGGTCGGTCGCATGCATGCCCAGAAGATCTGCAAGGTCATCGATCTGGCGATGATGACCGGCTGCCCCATCATCGCGTTGTTCGACTCGGGCGGGGCTCGTCTGCAGGAGGGCGTGGATTCACTTGCCGGCTACGGAGATGTCATGCTGAAACATACGCTCGCTTCGGGCGTCATACCGCAGATAGCCATGGTCATGGGGCCTTGCGCTGGAAGCGGCGTCTACGCCCCGCATCTCTGCGACTTCGTGTTCATGGTGAAGGAAAAAGCGTGCATGTTCATGGTCAGCCCGGACGTCATCAAGGTGGTGCAGAAAGAGGAAGTGACCTTGGAAGAACTGGGTGGAGCTAGCGTCCACGCTTCCCATACTGGTTCGGCCCACTTCGTGGCCGAGGACGATATGGACTGCATCAAGCAGGTGCGCAGGCTGCTGGGCTATCTCCCATACAACAATCTGGAACAGCCGCGGAACAAAGCGACGGGCGATGATCCCGAGCGCCGTGAAGACTCCCTGGACACCATTATTCCAGAGGACCCCATGAAACCATACGATATGAAGGAGGTCGTCCGCAAGATCGTGGACAAGGGGGAGTTCCTGGAGGTGCATGAACTGTATGCACGTAACATTATCGTGGGCTTCGCCCGCATGGACGGGAGCACGGTCGGCATCGTGGCCAACCAGCCCATGGTATTGGCCGGTACGTTGGATACCGGTTCCTCGCTCAAAGCGGCGCGCTTCGTGCGCTTCTGTGATGCTTTCAACATTCCCTTGATAACCTTGGTGGACGTGCCGGGCTACATGCCCAGCGTGGAGCAGGAGAACTCCTCTCTGCTTCGGGACGCCACCAAGCTTCTGTACGCTTACGCGGAGGCGAGCACCCCCAAGGTGACGGTCATCACCCGCAAGGCCATAGGCGGCGCCTACTGCGTCATGGGCTCCAAGCATCTGAGGACGGACATCAACCTGGCCTGGCCGACGGCCGAGATCGCCATCGTTGGACCTGAGGGTGCCATCAACATCGTTTTCAAGCAGGAACTGATCATGGCCGATGACCCGCAGGAGAAGAGGGACGTGCTCATCTCAGAGTACCGCAAGCTGTACGCCTCGGCGTTCTTCTCTGCGGAGCGTGGGTATCTGGACGATATTATAGAGCCGAACAACACCCGCATGCGGTTGATCGAAGCCCTGACCATGCTGGACCGCAAGCGGGAGAACCGCCCGGCCAAGAAGCACGGCAATATGCCGCTGTGAGGGATGAAATGAAGATAAAGATCACCGACACCGTGCTGCGCGACGCCCACCAATCCCTCCTGGCGACCAGGATGAGGACAGAGGACATGTTGCCTGCCGCCGCCATGCTGGACGAGATAGGCTACTGGTCGGTGGAGATGTGGGGCGGGGCGACGTTCGATACCTGCCTCCGCTTTCTGCGCGAGGACCCATGGGAGCGCATCACCAAGCTCAAGAAGGCCATGCCCAACACCCCCTTCCAGATGCTTCTGCGGGGGCAGAACATAGTGGGCTATCGTCATTACTCCGACGACATCCTGGAGAAGTTCGTCAAGAACGCCAAGCGCCGGGGCATAGATGTCTTCCGCATCTTCGACGCCTTGAACGATCACCGCAACATGCAGATGGCCATGCGCTGCGTGAAGAAGGTGGGAGGAGTGGTCGAGGCCAGCATCTCCTACACCATATCTCCGGTCCATACCATCGAAGGTTACATCAAATTCGCCCGGAAACTTCAGGACATGGGCGCCGACACCATCTGCATCAAGGATATGGCCGGCATGTTGGCCCCGATGGACGCCTATGAGCTGGTCAAACAGCTGCGTGAGGAGATCGGTCTGCCGGTCCATATGCACTGCCACGCCACCTCCGGAATGGTCATGGGCACCTACATGAAGGCGATCGAGGCCGGGGCGGAGATAGTTGATACGGCGATCTCCAGCTTGAGCCTGGGCACCTCGCAGACGCCCACGGAGGCCGTGGTTGCCATGCTCAACGGGACGGAATACGATACCGGCCTGGACCTGAAGAAGCTGAAGGAGATAGCCGAGTACTTCAAGACCGTGCGGGTCAAGTACCATGCGTTCGAGAGCGATTTCACTGGCATCGACACCAACGTCCTGGTGTATCAGATCCCCGGCGGAATGATGTCCAACCTGGCATCCCAGATGAGAGAGGCCAAGAAGGAGGACAAGATGGCCGAGGTGCTGGAGGAGGTACCGCGGGTGAAGGCGGAACTGGGACACGTTCCTTTGGTAACCCCAACCTCGCAGATAGTGGGCACCCAGGCCGTACTGAACGTCATAACCGGCGAGCGTTACAAGATGGTCACCAACGAGACCAAGAACCTGGTCAGGGGGCTCTATGGCAAGACCCCGGCCGATATCTCCCCGGAGATCAGGAGGAAGATCATCGGGGACGAAAAGCCCATCACCGTTCGCCCGGCCGATCTTCTGGAGCCGGAGTTCGATAAGCTTTGCAAGGAGGTCGAGGAGTACGCCTGCAACGAGAAGATGGTCTGCTCCGAGGAGGACGTGCTCTCTTACGCGCTCTTCCCCCCGGTGGCGTTGGACTACTTCAAGTACCGCCAGATGATGGAGAAGGGCGTCAACCTGAAGGAGCTGGCGGCGGTCGCCGTGCTCTACATGCGGTCCACCGAGAGGCACGCGTCCAACAAGATGTCCTCGGGCGGGAGCATGGACGCCTGGAAGCTGGTGGCCCGTAAAGAGGCCGTCGGCAAAGGGGGGTGGCCACTGTGAAGCTGCGCATGACCGTCAACGGCCACGAATACGAGGTGACGGTGGAGAAGAACGGCGGTGACTACCGTGTGGACGTGGAGGACCACGTCTTCAAGTGCATTTTCAAAGAGGAAAAGGTCCTGGTGAACGGAGAGCTCGTCCCACTGACCATCGAGGGCGATCTGGAGTCCGGGGCCAAGATAACGGCCGAGGACCACACCATGGAGCTGAAGCTGCAGCAGGTGCGGGAGATCGAACACTTCTCGATAGAGGAGGTCGTTGAAGGTGCCAAGAGCGAGGGAAGTTCCGGAGCGGTGCTGTCCCCGATGCCCGGTAAGATCATGGCCGTCAAGGTGAAGGCCGGCGATACGGTTCAGGCCAACCAGGTCGTGGTAGTGCTGGAGGCCATGAAGATGGAGAACGAGGTCCAGTGCGAGACCGCGGGTAAGGTCAAGGACGTCAAGGTCCGGGCCGGTGAGACCGTGGAAGGCGGGCAGGTACTGCTGGTCATAGAGGCTTAAAAGTCCAAGGACCCAGCTGCCTCCACCATCTCCGCCCTCATCCCCTCCCCGGCGCATATGGTGGTGCACACCTTCTCTCTTAACAGGATGTCCTGCGCCACCTTCATGACCTGCTCCGCGGTGACGGAATTTATCTCCTCCAGCTGCTCCTCGATGCTCTGCACCTTACCCGTGTCCAGGTAGTGATGCAGTTGTGAGCTCATGTTCTGGTCCGGGCGGCAGGCGTTGCGCAGCAATGCCCCCTTCAGGACGTACTTGGCCTTCTCCAGCTCACCCTGGACCAGCCCCTCGCGTTTGAGCCTGGACAGTTCCTGTCCGTAGGAATCGAAGAGTCTGGGCACCTGCTCCATGGATGTGGAGCAGTAGGTCATCATCGAACCGCAGTCCCTGAACGTGAACGGATACATGCTGATGGAATATACCAGACCTTCCAATTCCCGTATCCTGTGGTTCAATCGAGAGGATGTGCCTCCGCATAGGATCGTGGAAAGAACGGACTGGGCCATGACCAGATCATGCGACGCGGGATAGGCTGGCACCCCTATGCCTATGTAGGCGCGCTCCGCACCTTTGACGAAGAAGTTGACCCCTTGGGTCTGCTTTGGTCTACGGCGGCGTTTCCTGGCGGCCTGTCCCCCGGTCCGATCGAAGTTACTGGCCCATTCGAGCACCCTCTGGAAGTCCACGTTACCCACTGCGCTGACCACCAGGTGCGGCTCGTAGTAATGGGTGTCATGATAGTCCAGCAGGAACTCGGAGTTGAAATTGTTCAGGCTCTCCGGCGTACCCAGTATCGATCGGGAAAGCGCATTCCCCTTGTACATGACCTCCACCATCCTGGTCCGTAAATGGGATGATGGGTCGTTCATGCGCATGCCTATCTCCTGCTTGACGATGTTTCGTTCCAGTTCCACCAGGACCGGGTCCATGCGCGGGTTCAGGAAAAGATCGGACAGCAGTTCTTCGGCCACCTTCAGCGACTCATCTATGGTGAACGCGTAATAACAAGTGGCCTCGTGGGTCGTATAGGCGTTCAGGTACCCGCCAGAGGACTCGATCTTATCGTTCACGTCACGGAAGTCTCGGGTCTTTGTCCCCCTGAAGAGCATGTGCTCCAAGAAATGCGACACTCCGGACTCGTCCTTCCTCTCATCCCTGGAACCGACCGTGGCGGTCACCGAGAGCGCCACCGTATGAACGTAGGGCACACTCTCCACGATAACTGGTACCCCGGCAGGTGTACTCCCGACCTGGATGCGCTGGTCCACTCGGCGGCCGTTCCGTCCGTTCATCTCCATCTTACCAGTATCTCTTCCCTACCAAATATACGCGTCGCCAAGTAAAAAAGGGTGATGTCGACACATATCATTACAAGAGCGACGGTGAGCAGATAGGGCAGTGTCAGGGCGATCGCTCCCAGGAGGGCTACGGCGAAGAAGCCCACGATCGGCAATATCACCAAGCTCCCCAGTTGCTGAGCCGAACGGACGTCGTTGACCCTGGAAGAGATGATGACGTTCCCCAGGATGCTGACCAGGCAGAAGAGGGGGCCTAGCAAGAACACCACCACGATCCAGGTAAGATCGGGAAGGGGCAGATAATCGAGCACCGGACCGGCTATGAGGTTCACTATGACCACGAAGGGAACGAAGCATATCCAGGTCACCAGCATGCTGGGCAGTAGTATTGATACGACCTTCCCGGTCAGTATCTCCAGGTCGGAGGTGGGCGTGGCAAGCAGAGGTTCCAGGGAACGGTTGAGCTTCTCCCCCACCATTGTGTAGGATGCGATGATGGTCGGGATGATGGTGGGGATGAGGGCGAAGAACAGCATCTGGGCGTCCAGCAGGAGCAGCAGAGTGCTCTCGGCCTCGGTGGGCTCCCCCAGCACCCGGCTGTCCTTGAGGGACACGTTGAACCGGCTGACGTTCTCCAGATTGCACCGGTCCACTACGCA
Source organism: Methanomassiliicoccales archaeon (assembly GCA_035527755.1). NCBI lineage: Archaea > Methanobacteriati > Thermoplasmatota > Thermoplasmata > Methanomassiliicoccales > Methanomassiliicoccales archaeon. The sequence goes on from DATKZX010000006.1 coordinate 79,491, forward strand.
TTCGCTCAAGGAACTGTCCATGATATCGCTGTTGCGCACAAGACAATAGTTCATTTCACAGTCTACGAAACGGCAGCTGAGGGCCACGATGTTTCCCAGGGTGACCCCGATGAAGAAAGTATGGTTATAGTACCCGTTCAGCACCGTGCCTCCGTACACGATCTCTACCGTCTCTATACCCAGGTTCATAGGCTGGTCGGGAGGGTCGCTGGCGAAGGAGGCCACTGGGAGCAGGTAGACCATCGGCAGGATGGTGGTCATGATCAAGGGCATGAGGATCAGCGAATAGACGATGTACCGGTTGCGCCGGAACTCCGAGAATTCCTTAAGAGCGATGGTCCAGATCTTATCGGGACGCGTTCTCCTCACCCCCTATTATCCGGAGGTAGACATCCTCCAGGCTTCTCCTGCTTTCGTATACCTGCTGTACCTCGGCCCCCTCTTTGATCAGCCTGCGCACCACCTCTGGAGCTCTCAGCTGGGGGTCGTCCAGGGTGAAACAGAGACCTTCGTTTTCAAAGGTCACCTTGATCAACCCAGGGATATCGTTGAAACGTGAGAGGTCCAGGGTCTCCCGCCCCCTCACCTCCACCAACAGATGTCGGCCGAAATAGTCCTGAGCCAGTTCGTTCGGGCGGCCCATGGCCAAGAGTCGGGTGTTGAGGACGGCGATGCGATCGCACAGTCTCTCGGCCTCGTCCAAGTTGTGCGTGTTCAGAAATATGGTCCTGCCCTCCTTCTTCAGGTCCAACAGGTAGTTTCGTACGGTGACCGAAGCTGAAGGGTCCAACCCGGAGGTGGGCTCGTCCAGGAACAGCAGCTTGGGTTCGTGTACCAACGCTCGGGCGATGGCTATCTTCTGCTTCATGCCCTTGGAGAAACCGGCTACTGGTTGGTCGCGACGGTCCCAAAGTTCCAAGGCTTGAAGCAGATCCTTGATCCTTTCCTTCCGGCATTGGGGATCACAACCATACAGCTTGGCGAAGAAGTCCAGGTTTCGATAGGCGCTCAACGACTCGTACAGACCAGGTGATTCAGGCAGCAGACCGATCATGCCCCGTATCCGCAAACGCTGCTCGGGGTCCTTGACGTCCAGACCGTCGATGTAGGCCTCTCCGCTGCTTAGGGAGATCAAACCACAGAGCATCCGCACGGTGGTGGTCTTGCCTGCCCCGTTTGGCCCTAGGAGCCCAAAGACCTCCCCTTTCTTGATGTCCAGGGAAAGGTCCTCCACTGCAACCGTGGCGCCGAAACGCCGACCCAATGCCTTGGTCTTGATCAAATGCGCCTTCCCCCAAATTTTTGAGAGGTTTCTTTCCAGTTCGAAGGAGCGTCGAACTGACCCCTCTTAATCGGATCTCACTTCTTGGATACCTGCTTCTTGGTCAGATAATCCTTCAGCTCGCTCATGTTCAAGTTCAGCATGACCATGTCACCGACGGTCTTGACGTCCTTGGTCATTATGGTGATCTGGGAAGAGGGAGCGATACCTTTCTTGAGGTCCAAGGCCTGCTTGGCCGACTTTTCCAGCTTCACACCCAGCTTGGTGATGTCCCAGCCTTTTCCAGCGTCGAAATACACGTTGTCAAGGTAGCCGACCTGCTTGCCGTCCTGGGCCACCACCTTCTTGTTGAGCAGGTCCCCGGCGCTCATGGGGACCTTTTTATCCTCCAGCAGCACCTCCTTGACCTGGTCCATTTTGACCGCCAATGTGACCGTGTCACTGACCGAGGATACCTGCGGGGTGGCCACGTGCACTCTCTGCAATCCGATCGCTTTCTTCTTCATGTTCAAGGAAGCCTCGTTGCCCTTACGTACGCTCACCCTGATCGCGGGCACCTTCCAGATGTCCGTATCCACTGAGATTCCCTCTACAGTGCCGATTATGATGGCATCCGCGCTGATGACCTCCTTTCCGACGATGTCCTCAAGTCCCGACATGTTCTTCCAGACCGATTACTGATTAGGGCTCTATTAATTCTATCGCCTGTAATTTTAATGTTCACTAATTGAGAACGGGCAGCACAGTTTAATATAGCATTCTGTCGGTCCATAAGTGGATGGGGCATCCATGTCGTTGACATCGATGGGGAAAGTTATCAAGGTCCTGGTACTTGACGACGAAGTCAGTTTCTTGGACCTTTGCAAGGAGTTCTTTCAAAGAGAGAAATGTATACTGGCTGACTTTGTGACGTCGCCAACACAGGCATTGGAGATGGCCGCGGAGGGCGACTATCAGGTGATCGTTTCCGATCACTCACTGCCAGGAATGGACGGACTACAGTTCCTTAGGGCGCTTAGATCGCTGCATCGGAACATGCCTTTCATTCTGCTGACCGGGAACGGTTCCGAAGGCTTGGCCATCGAGGCGGTCCAGAACGGGGCGGACTTCTATATGCAGAAGGCCGGCAATCCAAGCTCCATGTTCTCTCAGCTTTTGAAAACAGTGTGGGCGCTGGGGGACAGCGATCGGGTGGCCGAATGTCTGTCCGATCCGTTCCAGGTCTACAGCAAGGGTAGCGTGCTCTTCGTCAGCAACGGCGGGGAGAGGGTACTGGCAGCGGCCAGTAAATGATCAGCGTACCGTGGTCCGGCTTTGCTGCCTCATGTATCGGGTCAGATACATGCCCGTACCGCTACCGAGTCCGGTAGAACCTGATGCTTTCCAACCGCCGAAGGGCTGCGCCCCCACCATGGCACCGGTGGTCGCGCCGCGGGCACGATTGGCATAGCTCAATCCGGCCTCGATGTTCTCAAAGAAGTAATTGACCTCTTCCGGATCGAGCGAGTATATGCCTGATGTCAGACCGTAATCCACATCATTGGCTCGGCGCACCGCATCCTTCAGGTCGGTGAACCGCTGCACGCAGAGGATCGGCAGGAAAAGCTCGTTCTTGATCAGATAGTTATCTTCGGGCAGGCTGCTGACCACCGTTGGCATGACGAAGTGACCTTTGGCCAGCTCCGGGGACGGAGCCTTATCCCCACCCGTGTGCACGATCCCGTCCCTTTGGGCCAGGGAGATGTAGGACAGGTAGTCGTCCACCGCCTTCTGGTGGATTACCGGTCCCATGAACGTGCCTTTCTCCCGGGGGTCCCCCACCTTCATGCGAGAGATGAACATCAACAGTGAGACCATGAAATCGTCGTAGACCAGTTCATGGACATAGGCCCTGGAGCAGGCGCTGCACTTCTGACCGCTGAAGCTGAAGGCCGATAAGGCCACGCCGGCGACCGCTCGCGCCAGGTCCGCCTTCTCGGTCACGATGGCCGGGTTCTTGCCTCCCAGCTCAGTGATGACCGGTATAGGTTTTCGGCGCAATGATGATGCCAGCAGCTTGAAGCCCACCTCCTTGGAACCTGTGAAGGCGATGCCTTCGATCTTCTCATTGGAGACCAGGGCCTCACCGGCCGTCGAACCTGATCCAGACAGTAGATTGATGACCCCGGGGGGCACGCCTGCACGCTCATAGATATCGTACAGCATGTGCACCGCCAACGGCGCGGGCGTCGAGGGCTTCAGCACGGCGGTGTTCCCGGTGATGATGGCCGCGGTGAGCATGCCGGTGGAAATGGCGATGGGAAAGTTGAAGGGGCAGATCACTGCCCACACCCCATAGGGACGCATGACACTGATCGGCCTCTCATCTGGATACGCCGCCGGTCTCTTCTCGGTGAATCCGTTGCGTCTCTTCATCTGCTCCGCGTAATAGGAAATGAAATCGATGGCCTCGTCCACCTCGCCGACCGCCTCATAACGGTTCTTTCCGTTGTCGAACGTCACCGCCGCGGCGATCTCAAAAAGCTCCCTGCGCATGATCTCAGCGGCCTTGTGAAATATCACCAGCCTCTTGTCCAGGTCCATCACGGACCAGGCCTGATACGCCCTATTGGCGGAATCGATGGCCATGGACGCCTCTTTCTTTCCCCCTGACGAGAACTCTCCGATGACCATCCCGGTATCGATCGGGCTGGTGTCGGTGAAATATTTACCTGTGGAGACCGGCCTGCCGTCGATCATGCTCTCGTACTTGCTAGCCACGTCTAAGGACTGGGCGAACCTCTCTACCGCCCTTTCATACCTGGTGTGAAATGAGGCTTCCTCCCCATCTTTGACCATGATCTCGTAAGTGTTCTGATTCTTGAAGGTCACGCCTGTCTCCTCCATCATTGAATATGACGAGCATCTTTAATAAGCGCATCGAAACCTTGCTTCGCCTTCACACACCAGTTCCCGACACTACAACTTTATATTGGCGGGAACTCGATGGTACCTTATCGAGCTCGGAGAGGTTCCCTTGACCCATACCCACGATAGATCCGGACCGTTGGCAGCTGGCGATATCCTTATGATCGCACGAACGGAGCGGAAGCGCTTGCTTACCATGCTGGAAAACGTGGAAGGTGGAAACGTGGTAAGGGAATCGGTGCGTCGGGTGGTTGAGGGAACGAGCCCGGACGACCTTTGGACCGCCGACCTGGGAAAGATATTGGACCTGGTTAACCGTGACCTGGCCAAAGCGACGGGTTGCGAACCGATGGCTTTGAGGGAGAAGAGGACCTGGGAGCAGGCTGGGCTACTGGCACCGTTGACGGACGTTCCTCGAGGAGAGGCCTACGATCTGTTGCTGGGTGCCCGCGAATCCTTAGCCTGCTCCATCCTCAATTGGTGCTTGAGGGCGCTAAAGGCGTGCCCTGAAGAGATAGATGCCTTGCCGGAACTGCGACAACAGTTGCGGGAGGGAGAGGTCCGAGGATCGCTCCTGGAAGAGCACGGAGGGACGTGGTGCCTTCGCACCACGGACGATGGCCCGGTACAGCTCGAAGGTCGTCCGGCCCAGGTAATCGCCGCCTTCATGGACATGCGCCGAGAATTAGCCAGGGAATTAGGTTCGGCGACGGCCCATCTACCCCTGGCCATGAGCACCGGGGATCTGCCCTTGGCCATCGGCCAAGCGTTGATGGGGTTCCCTGTGCTGCTGACAGACCTCACCCTCGATCCCCTGGCGAAGGAGTTCCTCACCAACACCATGCGAGATCTCTTCCAGGGATCGCTCCTGAGCAGCGAGGATGACCTGAACAGGGAGATGGAGCGCCGCCGATGGTTGAGCGGGCTGCCCCATCGATACGACCCTCCGTCCCCGGTCGGGGTCAGTAACGTGCAGATCATCGCCTCGGGCTTCCAGGGAGCGGAGCTGCTGTTGGCTCTGGCCATGATAGCCGTTCTCTCGACGATCCAGAGGAGGGGAGATGTCCCGGTCGAGTATCCTGAGACGGGTTACTCCCTGCCATGCATCCTGGGTTGGGACGGGACGGAGGTCGGCAATGCCAGGGAACTGCTGGACGTGGTGAGAAGGTATTCCAACCTGCCAAAGGAGAGGAGCCTGGCCGCGGCGCTGACAGCCGGGCGCTCGGTCCTGATCGCCGTCGAGGCCTTGGAAGCGTTGCGCTATCTGGACGGGGACCCACACATCGGCTCCTCCACCGTGGGCTTCATCCCGGACAAGGTCCTCAGAGAGCTGGGACTGGCCTTCGTGGACGATACCATCCCCGGAGCGGCCGTGCTCATGGGCATCCCACATGACCGCAGGCAGCTGGTGACCACCGTCAGAGAGCTGCAGGCGCGGGGATTGCTCATCATGGCCGCGGACGAGGTGGTGCAGGTACTGCAGGAGAACGAGGTGCAGATGGGGCTGGAGATGATGCTCTATCCGCTGGGTAACTTCACCCAGCTGGTGCATTCATTGGATTTCCTGACCCGGGCCGCGCTTTCGTTCGGGGGGGTGCAGAAGGGGGACGCGGAACGGTTGTCCGCCTACTTGGCCAAGAGACCTAAGGCGTTCGTGCTGCACTTTGGACCTCTGGACTCCTGCCGGGCGGCCATGGCGCTGGCGGCGCTGACGCACGGGGTACCCATCATCACCGACCAGGAGGTGGAGGGCGTGCCGGACCTTCTGTTCCACAAGGAACCCCAACATATGCTCCAGGGGGGTCTGGAATCACGAGACATTCGCGTGGCGGTGACCATGGTGGACATCCCCGTGCCTTTCGGACCGGCGTTCGAAGGGGAGACCGTCCGTCGACCGGACACCTATCTGGAAGCGGGTGGGGGACGGACTCCGTCCTTTGAGCTTCTACGCAGGAGATCGGAGGACGAGGTCCGCGACGGAGAGGTTCTCGTCCTGGGACCGGAGGTGGATCAGATGGCCGAAGGCTCACAGACGCCCATGGCCATACTGGTGAACGTCTTCGGCAAACGCATGCAGGAGGATTTCGAATCGGTCATGGAAAGGCGGATACACCTCTACCTGAACTTCGCCGAGGGAGTATGGCACACCGGGCAGCGCAACATGAATTGGCTAAGAATTAGCAAGAAAGCACGTAGGGCGGGTTTCCGCCTGGAGCATCTGGGACGCATCTTGGTCACCAAATTGAAGGAGGAGTTCGGTAACATCGTCTCCAGAGTACAGATCATCATAATCACCGATGAGAAGGAGATCGAGCGCCGTCTGCCCGAGGCCCTGAGGGTATATCAGGAGAGGGAGGAGCGCATGGCCGGACTGACCGACGACAGCGTGGACACCTTCTATTCCTGCCTCATGTGCCAGTCGTTCGCCCCGGACCATGTGTGCGTGATAACGCCGGAGCGTCTGGGGCTCTGCGGGGCCATCAACTGGCTGGACGCTAAGACCGGCAAGGAGATCGTTCCGTCCGGACCCAACCAGCCCATAGCAAAGGGGGAGCCAGAGGACCTGGAGAAAGGATCTTGGAAGGGAGTGAACGAGGCGGTGACGGCCTTGACCCGCGGAAAGATATCCCGTTTCTGCGCCTACAGCATGATGGAGGACCCCATGACCTCCTGCGGATGTTTCGAGTGCATCGCGGCCATGAGCCCGGACATGCAGTCGGTGATAGTGGTGAGCCGGGAGTTCCCAGACATGACCCCATTGGGCATGAAGTTCTCCACCTTGGCCGGTTCCATCGGCGGGGGCCGGCAGACCCCGGGGTTCATCGGTATCGGTCGTCGTTACCTGATCAGTAAGAAGTTCATAACCGGGGACGGTGGGTTCCTGCGCATATCCTGGATGCCTTCCTCTTTGAAGAACAGCATGAGGGAAGAGCTTATTAATAGGGCCACGGAATTGGGAATGCCAGACTTTCTGGACAGGGTGGCGGACGAGACGACCGTCACCGACGCGGAAGGACTGATGAACTGGATGATCAAGGTGGACCACCCCGCCTTGAGAATGCCCTCGTTGCTTTGAGGTGTATGTAAATGGCGAACGTACCGTTGCCCAAGGAGAAATGGACAGGTTCCATAGGAGAGCTGGAACTGGGGAACCCCCAGGATAAGGGAGGTTCCCGTCGCCCGGTGAAGCTGGGTGGCAATCGAGGCATGCCCTTCCTGTCCTTCGAGGACGGCGAGCGTCGGATGATCGCCATGGCTGGACTGGTGGCCGACTCCCTGGAGGATGTGCCTCAGCCGGTACGGGACGCTTTCGGTGACGACGCTGAGGACCCGGTGCGCTGGGCGAGAGCGTGGGCGGCCCGCGGCGCCGACCTGATATGTCTTCGTCTGACATCCACCAACCCTGAGGAAGGGGACGCGTCCCCGGAGAGCGCGGCGGACACAGTCATGGCGGTCCTGAAGGCGGTGGACCTGCCGCTGATCGTCTACGGCAGCGGGCACGAGGAGAAGGACTCCAAGGTGCTGGAGAAAGTGGGCGAGAGGGCCAGGGGCGAGCGTCTGCTTCTGGGACACGCGGAGGAGAGCGCCTATAAGTCCGTGGCCGCCGCGGCCATGGCCAACGGCCACGCGGTGATCGGGTTCTCCAACCTGGACATCAACCTTGCCAAACAGATCGTGATTCTGCTCACCGATTTCGGGGTGGGTAAGGGCGACATCATGATCGACCCGCTCATGGCCGCCCTGGGCATGGGACTGGAATATTCCTACTCGGTCAACGAACGCATCAGGATATCGGCGCTCTCGGGCGACAGCATGCTGCGGGTGCCCATGATCTGTGACTGCACCTCCGCCTGGAAAGCTCGTGAGGCCACGGACGACGTTCCCCATGCCGGCGATACCCTGGAGAGAGGGATCTGGTGGGAGGCGACCACTGCCTTGGCCGCCCTGCTGTCGGGCGCGGACGTCCTGGTGCTCGGTCACCCCGAGGCCATGGAGCTCGCTCGGACGGCCGTTTCGGACCTGGGGGGTGAGGACTGATGGCCACGGCGATCGAGATTTTCAAACACCTGCCCAAGAAGAACTGCGGGGAATGCAAGTACCCCACCTGCCTGGCCTTCGCCATGCAGCTGGCCAACAACAAGGCCAAGCTCGATGACTGCCCCCACATGAGCGAGGCCGGTCGGAACGCCTTGGCCAGCTCATCCGCTCCGCCCATACGGTTAGTGCGCATCGGCACGGGAAGGAACATAGTGGAGATGGGGGACGAGACGGAACTGTACCGTCACGACAAGCGTTTCTTCCACCCTACCGCCTTCGCGCTGCGGGTAAGCGATGACCTGAGCATCGAAGAGCTGGAGAAGAAGGTCGATCACGCCCGCTCCTTGCACTTCGAGAGGGTGGGTCAGGTGCTCAAGTTCGACATCGTGGAGGTAGAATGCCGATCCGGAGACGGAGTGAGGTACGTACAGACCCTCGACCGTGTCTCCGAGTTGGTAGACTGGCCACTGGTGCTGCGCTGCCGCGACCCGGTCATAATGTCCGCCGCCGCCAACCGGATGAGGGAACGGAGGCCCCTGTTGCACGGTGCCGACCCTGACAACATCAAGGAGATGGTGGTGACGTCCAAAAGCTCGGGATGCCCGCTGGTCCTCTGCTCTGATGACCTGGGGAAGCTGGCCGACATGGTAGAAATAGCTCGCAAAGAAGGCGTGGAGGACCTGGTGCTTGACCCGATGCCCGGGAACATGAAGGACATGCTGGAGCGGTGCACGATCATCCGGCGCAGCGCCATCCGCAAGACCTTCCGTGGACTGGGGTACCCTATCTACATGGGCATGCCCGTTGGGAAGAACGGCATGCTGATGGCCCTGACAGCGGTCATGAAGTACGGCAGCCTGCTCTCGTTCGAAGAGATGCCATCATCACAGGCACTGCCGCTCCTGGTACTGAGACAGAACATCTACACAGACCCTCAGGTGCCCATACAGGTCAAGCCTGATCTGTACCCGGTGAACAACCCCGGGGCTGATGCTCCGATCCTCTTCACCACCAATTTCTCGCTCACCTATTTCACCGTGCTCTCGGACATCGAGAAGAGCAAGGTGCCTGTATGGCTGCAGGTGGTGGACACGGAGGGTCTCTCCGTGCTCACGGCCTATTCCGCGGGAAAGCTGACCGCCGACGGTGTGAGGAACGCGCTCGAGGCCAGCGGCGCTAACGGTAGATCGAACAGAGGCGTGCTGGTGATCCCGGGCATGGTGGCCCGGATGAGCGTCAAATTGAACGAGAGCACCGGACTGCAGATCGTCGTCGGACCCAAGGAATCCTCCGGCCTGCCCAAGTTCCTGAGGTCCATGAGCTGAACCCAGTGTTTTTTTAGAAACCATTATAATTTTCGTCCATCATGTGGGCCCATTTCGGACCTACGGTGAATCGATGCAACAAGGACCATATGACCCAAATCAAGGCGGCCCTCCGCAATATCAGGGACCGCAGCCGGGACCACAGCAATGGCCCCAGCAAAACCCTCCGAACCAATATCAGCAGGATCAACCGAACCAGTACCAGCAAGGGCCGAACCAGCAGTATCAGCCCTACCCGCCGTACCAACCGCCCAAGAAGAAACGCAACATGAAGTTGGTGGTGGCCGCGGTCGCCGTCGTGGCGATACTTCTGGTCGCCTCCATGGCCGTGCTGTTCTGGCCCACTGACGCCAACGGTGATGATCTTCCGGCCCATGAGGTCATACCGAAGATCATCGACATCGGCAGCTTGGTGACCGCCGCCACTGGCACCATCGGGTCGCTCGGCGGATCGATCTCCGTGAACAACCTGGCTAGCGCCGTGAACGGACTACGGATAGAGGTGCCCCAGGGAGCACTGGAATCTCCGGTGGACTTTGACATCAGATCCGCCGTGGTCAATGCCGCCCAGGGACTGCCTGACACCGGAAAGATCGTCAGCCGGATGATATCCATTGAAACGGACGGAACGAGCGATTGGGATGTCTTCAGGATGTTCGATAAGGTGCTCACTGTCACCCTGCCATACGATGACTCGTTGGTCACCGATGAAGAAGGGGTGCGTTTCTATCAATATGACGCGGAGAACCAGAAGCTGGAACCGACCGGGTTCCTGTGGCAGGACATGATCGCCAATACCATCACCTTCAATTCCGCCACCTTCTCCAAGTTCGTGGCCGTCGAATTGGCCATGAGCATATTCGAGGACATGAACTCCAGCTTCGCCGTGGACACTGGCTTCAGACCGAATAACGATGGATGGTTCATTCCGAACTACGGCTCCTACCTGGAGAACGGTGGACTATGCCTAGGCATGGTCTCCTACGCCAAATGGTACTACACCTATCACAATACCGGGGACGGCCTTTACGACCAATACCGCCAGGGAGACCAAGGCGAGTGGAGGGATGACAGCACCGCCATCGAGCTGGCCACCAGGGTGCAGATGGGAGTGCAGGGGATATGGGGCTCGTTGACCGCCGAGGAGAGGACCAACACATCAGCCAAGGAGACAGGGCTTAGCATCATTCACGGTATGCTCGTTTCCGGAGAGCCGCAGCTGGTCGGATTGAAGACCCGCTACGCCAGCGGAAACTGGGGTGCTGGTGGACATGCCATCCTGGCCTACAAGTACGAGGGTGGACGCTTCTACATGTACGATCCGAACAACCCGGGCAGCAACGTGAACAGCGCTCAGCAGCAGATGCCGTTCACCTATGGTGCCGGATTCACCGATATCTTCAAGTCCGGATTGAACGCGGCCAACCCGCTGCAGTTCAACGTGTTCTATCATGCCAGCGCCAAGGTGTTCAGTCCTTTGAACGCCTACACTGGATTGTATGAGAGCGCCCAGGTGGACTTCAATGGCAATTCGGTATTTCCGGAGATAGAACTGACCGACGAGGACAGCGATACCTACGGATACACGCCGATCGACACCGATGATGATGGCATACGGGACACCAGCGAGACCAAGTGTTGGATAACCGGGACCATAAGCGGTGGTCAGCGGGCGGTCAACACCACCCTGGTGTTCGTCGGCGATCAGAAGTTCGAGACCGCGGTGACGGACGGTGTCTTCCAGATAGAGGTGCCGTTGAAACAGGGCGATAACGACGTGGTGATCCTGGCGACCGATGGCAACACCTTCACCAATTGGGCCGGGTACTATCGGGAGACCATCGAAAGCACCGCCGCCCGCGGAGCGTTGACCGTGACCCTTAGCTGGGGACAGGGCAGCAGTGACGTGGACCTTCACGTCCTGGAGCCGTACGGAAGACACATCTATTACTCGAACAAGGCACCGGACGCCAACGCCCCTTACCTGGACGTCGATAATACAAATGGGTATGGTCCAGAGCACTACTATGCCACGGACGACATGTCCATGTACGATGCCAGCCACACGGTCATGAGCAACGATCTGTATGGGGATTACGAGATCGCCGTTCATTACTACGCGGACCACGACTCCGACTATGATAACTACCAGCCGATATCCTGGACGGTCACCATCTCGTACCTGGCCCTGTACATCGAGGCCACCGGGCAGGAGATCTGGGACGAGGTCACCTACTCCGGGTTCCTGGGAACGCCTGGAGGCAGCGGCAGCGCCCACTCCTTCGCCTCTGGGACCGGGTGGTCGGGAATTATGGAGTTCGAGTGCTACGAAGTGGCCCTGGACGACTACAACGTCCCCGAACCGCAGGACGTAGTGTTCACCTAAACCCCTTTCCTTTTCCTTTTTTTTAGAAAGCATTTTGATTTGACCTAGCAATGTCCCCTCATGTTACGGACCTTCGCCGTGGTCATGCTCCTGACCATCTGTCTTGCCTCTTTAGGACCGACGGTCATCGCCGACGAGGTCCCCGGAGCCCCGATGGACTTCGCCGCCGAGCGCGATGGCGCCAGGATCGTTCTGTCCTGGCAGCCGCCCGGTGAGGTGGATGTGATCCATTACAACGTCTACCGCGGCACGAACCCTGACGATCTGGCGTTCTATGATGACGTTGATGCCAACGTCACCGCTGGCTATGACACCGAGGTGCTGCGCGGAACGACCTATTACTACGCCATCAGCGCTAACGGCACCGCCGGCGAAGGACCGTTGAGCCCGGTCGTGATGGTGACGCCCCCCACGGACCAATATTCCACCCTGGTGATGAGCGCCATATTGATCGCGGTCATCGCTACGCTTCTTTTCGCCTACAGGAAGGGAAGATCTCCGGAATGAGCGATCGGATCTCCCGGGCCAGTGGCTCGTCCCCTTTGAGAGGCATGCCGTTGAACGCCGCCTCACGAACGGTTTCGTCCTCGTGCAGCATCAGGAAAGGGAGACCGGTCTCCGAGGCCATGCTTATCACCCGTTCCTCTTGACCCGGCCGAACGGAGTTGATGAGCAGCATCTTCCTCCCCACCTTCAGCTCCAGTTCCCCGGCGAGATCGGAGAGCCTCTTGGCGGTCGATATGCCTACCTGACTGGCGTCGGACACCAACAGCAGCAGGTCCATATTTCGGGCGGTACGGCGGGACAGATGCTCCATTCCCGCCTCGTTGTCCAAGATGACGTATGAATAAGAATCCATCAACTGGTCCACGAAGACCCTGAGCAGATTATTGACGTAGCAATAGCAGCCCGGACCTTCCGGCCGTCCCATGGTCAGCAGGTCTAGGGAATCGCCCTCGGAGAGTATCTCCCGTAATTTCAGCTTCAGGTACTCCTGCTTGCTCATGTCCTTGGGCAGCGTCCCCTGCTTGGAAAGCAATCCTTCCCGCACCTCTCCGACCGTGCCCTGCACGTCGACCCCCAATTTCTGCCCCAGGTTGCTGTTGGGATCGGCATCCACTGCCAGGACGGTCCCCTGCGCCGAAAGGGAGCGGACCAGAAGAGCAGATATCGTGCTCTTTCCCACGCCGCCCTTACCGGCCACGGCCACCAGGAAGCTCATGTCATGTTCCCAAGGCGATAGCGTTGGCGGATCGCCTCTACGGTGCCGTTGAGAAGCTCCAGAACCCTTTCCGCGTTCGGCAGGTCCAGACCTCCCAACCCGCACTGCGGGGTTATGAGCGAACGCTCCAATATCAGGTCCAGGTCCATGCCCTTGCGGAAGAGCATGTCCATGTAGTCCTCGAAGCGTTTCAATAACGTGCCCACCGTTTCCTTGGCGATCTGGTCCTCCATGTTCGGGATCAGTCCCCAGGCAATGCTCCCCCCTCGCTCCAGGAAGACAGTTACCTCCTTGGGGAAGAGCGACACGGTGTGGGCGTAATTGTAGGCGTCGAAGCTCAGCACGTCGATGTTGGTGGACAGCACCAAAGGCCAATCGGTGTTGCCGCAGCAGTGCAGTCCTTTCACCGCATCGACCCCGTCCAGCACCTCGTTTATCCACTCCACTACCTGCCTTTGGGAGATGGAGGCGAACGGCGTGCCGATGAGGGTCAGGGATGGTTCGTCCAAGAACAGCATGGGACTGTCGGACATCTCCCTCAGCTTCTTGACCTGCCATTTGGCCTGCATGTTCAGGTTGCGGCGGATTATCTCCCCGTACGCCTCGTCGTATATCACCGGTTTACCGTTGAGGTCCAATATCTGAAGCCCGACGCTCACCGGACCGGTGATCTGTCCCTTCACCGCTCTAAACTTTTTTCCCTTGGCCGCCTCCAGCAAGGCGTACAGTCCACGAAAGTTCTGTTTGGAGTGGAAGAAATGTTCCACATCGTCGGAGACCACCGCGGTGTAGAACATTTCCGGATCGTAATCGTTCAGGTCCACGGTCAGTCGCTTCTTGTGACCGTCGACCTTCACCCCTGGAAGCCGGGTGGAGAACTGGGCGTACATGTTCTCCCCGAAACCCAACGAGGGAAGCTGAGGCCAGTAAGGCACCTCCTTCATGCAGGAGAGCATCAGGTCTATAGCCTCCTTTGGGTCCTTATGGGGAAATGACCCGATGCCCGTGGCAGCGCAGTTCCAGACCATGCCCCAAAGTATTCCTGGGCGCTAATAAACTATTTGGTGGCCCGAACGGTTAAAAAATAGTGGTCTATGGATATCTGATCGCCGGTCTCCTCGATCCTCATTCGGCGCCGCAGATCGGAGGAGAGCGCGGCAACGGTCCTCTCTATCTCCCTGGCGTCATCCGGTTCGGCGTTTCCGGTGAGCGATGTCAGGGGCAGATGCCGCCTATACTCCCGGACCTGCCGGAGGTTCAGTCCAGCTTTCTGAACGGCGAGCTTCCATTCCCCGACCCCGTACTCTCGGACGTGCGATGGATCGTGCAAACGGTCCAGAAGGTTCATGGTGCGGTCTATCTCCTCGTCGTCTGGCACGCTGCGGTCGTCAATGACCATGGTCCCGCCCTCCTTCAGCACCCTGGTCATTTCTGTCATCGCTTTCCCGAGATCGGAGAAGTGGTGAGGAGCGCGACGGCAACTGACCACGTCGAAACATTGGTCGGGGAAGGGGAGAAGGTTGACGTCGCCCTGCAACCAGTGCATGTTCTTCAGACCACTTTCCTCCGAAATCTTTCCAGCCAGTTCCAGCATTTCCCGGGTCATGTCCAGACCCACTACCATCGAGGCCTGGGGGGAAAGGGCCATGGCGGTATGCCCGGTACCCGTGGCCACGTCCAGTACCTTTCTCCCGCGTAGTTCGCCGCACAGCTCACAGACCATGGCCAGCACCTCCCTGTCCGCGTGGACGCCGCTATCGACATAGAAGGACGCCCTCCTGCCGAAGACCTCCTGGACCTTCCGGGTGCTCATGCACCATAATCTGCATGATTTTATTTCAACGATGTCGAATACATTTATGACCCGTCCCAATAATATATCGGTATGCGGCTCATCACCCTCAACCTGACCAAGCCCAATGCGTCTGTGGAGTTCTATGGTTGCCCCATGCAGTGCAAGTACTGTTCCCACACCACGGCGAGGTTCAAGGATCACACCATCGATCAGGTGGTGCATGCCCTTTCGGACAATGGCATACGGAGCGTCTTCATAGGCGGAGCGGAACCATCCGTGCATCAGAAGGAGGCATTGGACCTCATCTACATATTGCACAAACGGGGCAAGGATATATTGCTCAAGACAACGGGACATGACCCCGATTTCGTCGCCTCCACCAAGGGAATGGTCTCCCGATACATATTGGAGATCAAGACCCCCCTGGACGACCCACAGAGCTTCAGCCGGTTGACCACCTACAACCTTGAAAGATCGAAGGAGCAGTTGGAGAACGTCAAGAAGACGTTGGACATACTCAAGGGAGAGAAGGTCAGGGCGACCCTGCGCATCATCCCCGACATCTACGACATGAACATGGTGGAGAGGATCGCCAAGGACCTGAAGGGGCACGTCGATGAACTGCTCATCACGCAGTTCCTGTCCAACCAGAACGATGTCTCCTTCGCAGGTATATTCAATCCTGGCCCGCCGCAGGAGATGATGTTCGATATGGGGAAGGTGGCACGCAGGCATATTCCCCGGGTGCGTGTAAGGGGCAACGGTTTCGACGAAACGCTCTAATCCAAACGCAACGACGGGAATCGGTCCAGATCGGTGTGGGGCAGGAACGATGCCGAAGAGAAGCGGTCGAAGAAGCGTTGATCGGTCGATAGCTCGATGTAGGTCATGGAGCGGTGCACCTGCAACGCCTCCTTCCTCTTCTCCTTGGAGAGAAGGCAAAGGCGTGCTCCGTCCAGTGAGGCGTTCCCCAGGAATGTGAACCTGTCCCGAGGCAGGTCCGGCAGCAGCCCGATGGCGATGGCGTTGTCTATATCGATGTGATAGCCGAAACCGCCGGCGATGTACACCATCTCCAGATCGTTGAACGTCAGACCGGCCGTGTCCAACAGCACTTCGGCCGCGGCGTAGATGGCCGCCTTGGTGCGGATGATGTTGGCTATATCCTCCTCGGTGATCGTTATGTCCCGTCTCCGCTCAACTTTCTCCTTAGGACAGCATGAAAGATCGGTGGCCCGGACGTCATAGCCGTCCTTCTCCGCGTCCCTGGAATAGACCAAGACATATTCCGGACCGGACTCTCCAGATCGAACTCTCCCGTCCTCCTGTAGCCTTCCCTTCTTGTCGACCACCCTGGTAACGAAGAGCTGGGCCAGGAGGTCGATGAGCCCGGAGCCGCACAGGCCCTTCGGCCTGACCTCGCCGATGGTGTGGAACTCCACTCCGTCCTTTAGGGAGACGCGCTCTATCGCCCCGTCCCCAGCCCGCATACCGTGGCATACCTCCCCGCCTTCGAAGGCCGGCCCGGCGGAGGCCGAACATGCCAGTAACCATTCCTTACCGCCAAGGACGACCTCCCCGTTGGTGCCCACATCGATGAGCAGGCTGACGCCGTCCTGGGAGGTCAGGCCGCTGGCCACGATGTCCGCCACCACGTCCCCTCCGACGAAACTGGCCCGGCCTGGTACCGTGTACACGGCGGCCAACGGATTCACCTTCAGTCCCAGTTCCCCGGCGGTGGTGGCCGGGGGCAGGTTTGTGACCGAGATATAGGGATCGTAGCGAATGTTCTTGGGGTCCAGTCCCAAGAACATGTGCATCATGACGGTGTTGCCTGAGATCCCTACGGCGGTGATCTCCTCGGCACAGACCTTTCCACCCTTGCCCACACATATGTCGTCCTGATCGCATACCCGGACCAGCATGTGGTTTATGGTATCGATTATCAATTGCCTGAGCCTCTCCAGCCCGTGCTCCTCGACGTACATGATGCGGGCCAGCACATCCTCGCCGTACATGAGCTGCTTGTTGTAATCTGAGACCTGAGCCAGTACCGTTCCGTTGCTCTGGTCCAGCAATTGCAACGCCACCGTGGTGGTCCCGATGTCCACCACAACCCCGAAATTACGGGAGGTGGTGTTCCAAGGTCTTACGTCAACCAAACGGTCATCGGTGAAGAAGGCGGTCACTGCCCCTTCCCCCTCTCGCAGTAGCCCAGGCATACCCCTCAGCAATTGTAACGGACATCCGATCTGACCTGGTTCTAATCCCAGCTGCTTGACCAGCCGTTCCAGGTCCCCATCGTTGTCCTGCAAGGACGGCTTCCTCAGCTGCAAGTACTTGTCCCGGACCAGAGGGGTGATGGCCTTCAGATCGTTGACCGTGCTGCCTACCTGGATCTTCATGCCCCGCAGCTGGCTCTCCTCCGGCACCAGGACATTGCAGTCCCCGGTCACTATGGTCTGACAGGCCAGGCGATAGCCGATGTCCCACTCCTCCTGGTCTATGCTGGGTGCGGGAGAAGATTCATACGCTCCCTCGATCACCACCCGGCACCGACCGCAAACGCCCCGCCCGGCGCAGGCGCTGTTGATCTCTACGCCAGCCAGTATGGCCGCTTCCAGTAGATTGGTGCCGGACGGGACCTCGATTGTCCGGCCCTTGGGATGGAAACTGACCTGGGGACTCATGCGCAGCGAATTCCCGCAGGCGTTATTTAATGCTCTTTGCCAGCCCCACAGGGAAAAGGCTAATGTCCTTCGAACAAGTCTCCATTGGCATGGAGGATGATCACCACGTTCATCGGCAGGCCTCCACCAAGGCCTTGGGCATCGCCCTGGCCATAACCGCGGTCATCGCCTTCGTGGAAGTGGTCGGAGGAGTCATGAGCGGAAGCTTGGCCCTACTGGGGGATGCCGGGCACATGTTCACCGATGTTCTGGCCCTGGGATTGAGCCTGGGGGCGTCCATGGTCGCCATGCGAGGAGCGACCGAACGACATACCTTCGGCTTCCTCAGAGTGGAGATACTGGTGGCATTGATCAATGGCATGGCCCTGGTAGGCATCTCGCTGCTGGTCATCTACGAGGCCATTGGCCGGTTCTCCGACCCGGTGGAGATAGACGCCGGGATCATGCTGCTGGTGGCGACGGTGGGATTGGGAGCTAACCTGATCGGTATCAAGCTACTGCATCACGGTTCACAGGAAAATCTGAACGTAAGGGGGGCGTTCCTGCACATGATGGGCGACCTGCTCTCCTCCGTCGGGGTCATCCTGGCCGCCCTATTGATATACTTCTTCTCCTGGCAGGCGGCCGATCCACTGATCAGTATCGGTATCGCCATCATAATCATGGTCGGGGCCTACCGTCTGGTCAGCCAATCGGTATCCATATTGCTGGAGGCGGTGCCTTCCCACATAGAGATCAAGGAGGTGGAGGAGGCCATGCTGGGCGTGGACGGGGTAATCGGAGTGCACGACCTGCACGTGTGGACATTGTCCTCGGGAGTGCACTCGCTCAGCGGACACGTGCTCGTAAAGGACCGGAACGTCAGTTCGTGCTCTCCGGTCCTGAGAGATATAGAGAAGGTGCTGGATATGCGGTTCAAGATAGAGCACACCACCATACAGGTGGAGACCGAGAGCTGCCCGCTCGACGGTTGCTCCCTGAACGGCAGGGAGAACGGAGATCGCCAGGGCTGCGATCTGGACCATCAGCGGAAATAAAAAAGGGTTCCCTCGACCTATTTCTTGCGAGACCTCAGGAACAGCACCGCACCGATGATCCCTGCCGCCCCTAACCCTATGGCGATGAGCACTTCGATCCCCAGACCATTGTCCGTCACCGGTTCCTCTGGCACTTCGTTCAATGCCAGGGTCAGGTCGTCCATCAGGCCGTCCCCCTCCATCTGAAGGTCCACCGACCGGGTCAGGTTCTTGAACCCTTCCTTCATCAGCTTGACCTGGTGAGACCCTGGCCAGGCATAGAAGGAGAAGTAGCCTTGGGCATCGGTCGTTCCGACCTCCGCTCCATCCAGCAGTACCGTGACCCCTTGGACCGGCTCACCTTGCGCATCCCTCGCGGTCCCGTTCACCGTAAGACCGAACGGGTAGAAGGTGAAGGTCCAGTTGAACAGGGCCTCATTGCCCGCCAGATCTTCGCATGTAAGGCTTACCGACAGAGAGGTGCCCTGCAACGGAGCGTCCATGGCGATCTTCAGAGAATTTTGAAGGACGCTGCCCGTTCCCATATCCTCTCCGTTGATAAGCAGAGTGTAATTGACCGGATCGATCTCTTCGCTCAGGGTGATGGTCACGTTCCAGGAGTTCGACCAAACGTCTCCTTCAAAGACGCATGAGGCCGTAGGAGAGGTCGTATCGATCTCGAACATCACGCTGATATTGGTGTAGTGGCCGGCCTCATCGCGGCAGGAGAGATAGAGCGTGTGATTCCCCTCGCCCAATGCTGACAATGTCACCGTATCCCCGATGATCGTGTGCCAAGGCCAAAAGTCCAATCTCCAGGATCGTGTTACCTGGCTGACGTCCGTCACGGTCCATGTCACCGTCAATTCCGTGCCATTGAGGATCTCCCCCGGCATCGGTGAGGTGATGACCACCACCGGCGCCGTGGCGTCGACCTTGATGGTCACGGAGACGTTCGCGTAATTTCCGGCCTGGTCACGGCAGGACAGATAGAGAGTATGCTGACCGTCGGATAGGTTGCTCACCGCGGTGCTATTGGACGTTGTGACGTTCCATGAACCTCCATCGACCCTCCAGGAGCAGACCACATCGGTGACGTCCTGCACCTGCCATGTGAGATCGACATCGGAAACGTTGAAGAACTGATCCTGGAGGGGCGTTAGGATCTCAACTATCGGTGAGGTGCGGTCGATGGTTATGTTCACCGAACTGGTGGCGTTGTGACCCGCTTCATCCCAGGCCCTCAGTGTAAGGTTATGATCGCCTTCCCCCAACCCAATTATTTCATAGCTGTTTCCAGTGACCTCGAACCAATCCTGTCCATCGACGCTGAGCTCCACCTTGTCCACGGGGTTGATCCAATCGTTCGCCGCCCATGTGAGGGTGATGTTCTGGGCGTTGGTGGCGCCCGCGACCGGCGTCAGTATATCCAGATGATCGAACTCCAGGTCAACGTATACGTCGAAAGATACCGAAGTGTTCCAGCCCAGGGAATCGTAGGCGGTGATGGTGATGTTGTGTTGGCCGTCCGTCAGGTTGGTGAGGAGATAGGTGACGTTTCCTGTCACGTCGATCCATTCCTCGAAGTTCGCCTGCATTTCTACCCGCTGCAAACCTATGCCCGCGTCGGACGCCGACCAGTTCAGTCTGACCTCCGGATCGGTATAATAGAGTGCCAATGGCTCTACCGTGAGCACCGGGGCGGTGGTGTCGACCATGAAGGTGACGTTCCTGATCGCGGAATTGCCCGCCAGGTCGACCGCCATGACGCTGAAGATGTGCGTGCCGTCGACCGTCCCCACCTCGGATCCCGTGGCCAGACCGACGTCCTGCCAACCGTCGCCATCCAAGTCGATATAATGCTTGACCACCGAAGTTTCATTGTCCCCGGATCCCCAGGTGACGATCAGGTTCATCGAATCACTCCAGGTTCCGTTGGCCGGGGAGGTGATGGTCAGGTATGGCGGGCTGTCGTCATCACGTACCGCCGCAGACGCCAGAGGCAGATAGTCCCTGGCATTGGCGCTGCCACCGATAGGGTACGGGGAATCAACGAAACCGTCATCGTTGACGTCCGGTCCGGGCCAGTCGCTCCATTCGTTTCCGCCTGTCGTGCTGTTCCATCTGTTCCTTAAACCGATATCTTGGGCTTGAACGGTGCTAGAAGAGAAGACCGTCCCGGCGCCGTTGTTATCGGAGAATAGATTGCCAGCGATCAGGTTGTCATCTGAACCGGTGTAGATGTATAGACCGTGTTTGATATTTTCGTAGAAGTAATTGCTGAGGACTTCGCAGTTATCTGTGTAATAGAATACACATCCATATTCCGCATTGGACATGGTATTGTTGATCATCAGGACTTCCGATGAATCGGATATGTATATGCAATCGCGACCGTTGAAGAAAGTGTTGTTGTCCACAGTTAGATCGATCACGGTCTCCGCCCTCAGGCCGAAATAGGTATGGGAAAGGCGGTTATCGATGACCTCTGAACCGTCGGCCAGGATTAGCCTCAGACCATAGTAGTAGCTCGCGATCGTATTGTCCAGTACTTCTCCCCAGCTCAAGTATAAGAGAATGCCGTGCTCACCGGTGCCTATGTAATCGTAGGAATCGAAGTAGTAGCTTCCGTTCATATCGTTGCCGGATATCAGCAGCCCCTCGGAGTTGAAGGATTGGATCCCTTCAAAGCAATGCAGCAGATCGTTATCGATCACTGACACCTGATGGCTGTCGGCGATGACCAGCGCGTAAAGGGACCATCTGATGGTGTTTGAGGAGATCGTGATGTCCCCACAGGATTTTGCAGTAATGGCGTTACTGGTCCCATTCAGGTATTGTCCGATGATCGTGGCGTTGGTGACGTTGTAGAGAAGAATCTGTCCAGTCCCCGCCGGGACGGTACCGCCACCAAGGTCGATGTCCCGAACGAACAGCAGAGGGAACCCGTTCACTGAATTGTTGATCGGGGCCGTCAAGGTTCTGAAGAAGAGGTCTTCACCCATGGCCAAGGCGGGGACACATATCGAGCAGTTCAGGAAGGTGTTGGACCAGAATGTGATGTTGCTTGAATTGATCAGCACGACCCCTTGAACAACTGTCTGGAAGATATTGTTGGTCAAGGTAACATAGGTGCAACCGTTGATGTAAAATTGTCCCAGGGAATCCAGTTGATTCCCAGATATCATTATCTGTTCACATGCGGAAAGAGAGAAACCATCGGATTCGTCGATGGTGTTGTTGATAAGAGTGATATTGCTGGAATCCTCGAATTCCACGGGGCCGAGGATGCAGGTGGAGACCGATGAGTTCCTGACTATGCTGACCTGAAGTGCGGTGGTCTGATCGCGTTCCGCGACCACGTTCCATAGCTCGATTCCAGACGCATTGTATAATGAGATGAGAGGATGGTACTCGTCCAAACAATCGTCCTCCATCACGATGTTCTGAAGCCTAAGATGCAAGGTAGTGTTCTGTACCTGCAAGCCCGGTCCTGAATCGTTGGCCACCAACGTAAGCCCGTTGATAAGGTAGGGGTCCAGATCCGTTCCGTTCCCAGGCCACAAGTTCGCTGTGGCCTGCGATTCCAGATCGGCGTCGCTGTCGATCTTGATCGCGGATATGGTACTTTCCATTGGTATAATGTCAGAGCCGGCGGCATCATCCTCGTTCGCCGAGCATGCGAGCAAAGGCATTGAGGCAGCTGATAATACCATCATGACGACCAATAGACCCGCGCAAAGGCGGGGTCTGACGAACGACATGCGTATTTGCACCACCTTGGCGCAAATAAAGGTTTTCCGCCCTTTCTTGGTTTCGATAAGGCTCATTAGTGCCTGAATATCCTCACGCCGGTGAATACCATGGCCATGCCGTGCTCGTTGGCGGCGTCGATGACCTCCTGGTCGCGGATGGAACCACCAGGCTGAATGACCGCGGTGACGCCAGCCTTCGCCGCCTCGTCCACCCCG